>CAZZDF010000216.1:0-3689 GCA_964652915.1 uncultured Propionivibrio sp.
TGACTTCGCCTTTGTCCTTGTTGCTGATCGAGAGATAGCGGCCGATGATCTTGAGCTCGCCGTAGGAAAAGCCCTGAAACAGGTCGAGTCCATCGAGGACGTCGGCGATATCCGAGTTTTGCATAGGCGCCTCCGGTTGTCTTGTTATGCGTAGTGTGCGTGGCAGGGAAATTGTCGTCAAATTCGGGCAAGAAAGCGAGCCTGGCGAAGGCAGCTACAAGACGAACCAGCGCAGCAGCCCGAAAACAGCAAAGCTGGCAATGACCGCGGTCAGGATGCGACCGCTTTTCCAGGCGATCAATCCGGCGATGAGCGTTCCAAGCAAATAGGGATTGAAAAGGCTTGGATCGGCCTGGCCGGCAGGGGCGATGGCCTCGGGCACGACAATCGCTGTCAATACGGCGACCGGCACATGCCCAAGCGCTTGGACAACGGCGGGCGGGAAACGCAGTTTCTGTCCAAATACCAGGAAGCTGGCGCGTACCAGAAAGGTAACGGCAAACATGCCGAGGATGGCGGCCCACAGCGTCCCGCTCATGACGATGAGTCCTGTTGGCGGTTGTAGAAATCGAGAACGATGCCGACCAGAACACCGATCAGGGTGGCCAGAATCAGCCCCAACTTGTAGGGTAGCTCGTGGGCGAGCCAGGCGACGCTGCCAGCGGCGATGGCCACAGCGATCGGGGTCGGTGTTTTGAGTTGTGGCGCGACCATCGCGGCAAAGGTGGCGATCATCGCGAAGTCCAGACCAAGGGCGGGGAGTCCCGGCACCCGGTCGCCAAGGATGGCTCCGACGCTGGTCCAGGCAATCCAGTTGAGGTAGAAAAACACTGCGGCGCCCAGATAGTAGGGGAGGACGTCTTTCTCTCCCGCACTTTGCAGGCGCCTTTCAACCAGAGCAAAGCACTCGTCGGTAAGCCAGAAAGCCGTCAGTGCGCGCCAGGGTAAAGGCCAGTCTCGGGTTACCGGTTGCAGCGTTGCGCTATAAAGGGCGTGGCGCAGATTAATGACCAGGGTGGTTAGCCATAAAACCGGGAGCGCCGCGCCGCCGCTGATCAGGTTGATGGAGATGAATTGTGCGGAGCCGGCAAAAACGATGATCGACATCAGTATCGCGGCGATTGGCGGGAGGCCGGCGGCGACCGCCAGTGTTCCGAAAATGATGGCAAATGGAGTTGTTCCAACGACCAAGGGGATGATGTCACGGGCGCCGGTGAGGGCTAAGCGGGCTTTGCAAAGCATAATCCGAGGATAGCAGATAACCGGGGTGACCACTCAGTCGAACGATGCGGCTGTGTCGGGAAGCGGTCGAATGCTTCGTCAGTGTTTCGTTGTTCCCCAACTGTCCGGAGTTTTTTGTGGTGCGCTTTCCGGCGCAAAACGTCCGCTTAACGGGCATTGGCAGCCCGGTTTGCAATGATTCTCCATCGCGCACTCATGCATGGTGCGATCAATCCGGACCATCGCATGAGCGATTTCGCAGCGGAGAACAGGAGGGTAGTAATGGTTCATGGTCGGCTCCTTTCAAGTCCTCTTGCACGAGTGTAGATGACGTATCGGTAGATTGTTATCCGTAGTGTCCGCTGAAAGTCGTCCAGAGCTTTGAGCGGTAGTGCTAAGATTTGTCTGTGATTTGCCGAAGCCGATAGCGGCGTTTCAGGTGCGTATTGGGAGCCAACATGTCCGACAACGAGCAGCAGGAAGTATTTCTTGGTCGTCAGCCGATCCTCGACCGCAGTCAGCAGCTGTTTGCCTATGAGCTACTTTTTCGCAGCGGGAGTGGGGCGCAAGGGAATTTCGCCAGTTTTGTCGATGGAAACCAGGCTACAGCAACGGTTATTGCCAACGCCTTTACCGAGTTTTCTTTGGCTGCGGCGCTTGGGCCTTATCAAGGGTTTATCAAAGTCGACAATGGTTTGTTGTTCAGCGATCTGATCAAGGCGCTGACACCGCATTCGGTGGTTCTTGAACTTATGGAGAGCGGGAGTCCGACTCCAGAGATGCTCGAGCGTTGTGAGCAATTGCGCGGCGAGGGCTATATTCTGGCCGTGCGCGAGCGGCCAGAATCGCTGGACGAATCACGGCCCTTGCACAAGCTCGCACAGGTGATCAAGGTCGATATAAGCCGGGTCGAGCCGGTGCGTTTGCAACAGGTGGTCGAGAGCCTCAAGCCGCTGGGCAAGACACTGCTGGCGGAAAAGGTGGAGCGGCATGAACAAATGCAGCTTTGTCATGAGCTTGGCTTCGACCTGTTCCAGGGCTACTTTTTTGCCCATCCCTTGGTCATTCATGGCCGGCGTTTGCAGACTTCGAAACTGGCCTTGCTTCGCTTGCTCGGCTTGTTAAGCCAGGATGCGGACACTTCCGAAGTGGAAAATGTGCTCAAGCAGGAGCCGGTATTGACGGTCAATCTGCTGCGTCTGACCAACTCGGTTGGTAGCGGGTTGGCAACGAAGATCACTTCGTTGCGTCATGCCATTACCCTGTTGGGCCGGCGGCAACTGCTGCGTTGGCTGCAACTGTTGTTATATAGCGGCGCCGCCGATTCACCGCAGGCGGTCAATCCCCTGTTGCAGCTGGCGGCGACGCGCGGGCGTTTGATGGAATTGCTGGTAGACAAGACGCCGGAGGTCAAGGAGATCGGTCGCGATCTTGTCGATCAGGCGTATATGGCGGGAATCCTGTCCTTGATGCCGGCTTTGATTGGTTGTCCGATGTCCGAGATCGTTGGGCAATTGCCGGTCGCTCAGCCGGTTATCGATGCCTTGAAGGATCGTAGCGGCACCTTGGGCGATTTGTTGAGCCTCGTCGAATTTCTTGAAAACGCGCATGAAAGCAAGCTCGACGCGGAACAGAGCGCGAAAGTGGAAAGCATTTTGTCGCGCGTGCCCGGAATCGATACCAAGTATGCCAATAGCTGCCTGACTAGGGCCTTGACTTGGGCTAATAATCTGGCTCGGGAAAACGACTAAAAACGGCTGGTTTACAATGGTTCTTTGTTGATTGGTATTGATCCCGATGTCTGATGCTCCGAATACGCAGATTTTCCTTGGCCGCCAGCCGATTCTCGGTCGCGAGCAACAGTTGTTGGCTTACGAACTGCTATTTCGCGACGGTTTGATTGCCACCGGAAATCGTGCCGAGATTCTCGACCCGACTCTTGCTACTGCGACGGTTATTACCAATGCCTTTACCGAGCTCGCGACCAATGACGTACTGGGTCCTTATCGCGGTTTCATCAACGTTGATCAGGACATTCTGTTCAGCGATCTGATCGAAGCTCTGCCGCAACAACTGGTCGCCATCGAAATACTTGAAAGCGTCAAACCGACGCCCGAAGTCTTGGCGCGTTGTCAGCAGCTTCACGAGATGGGGTTCATGCTGGCGGTTGACGATGTGGTCGAAGTCAGCGAGGCACACCGGCCATTGTTGGCTCTGGCGGACATCATCAAAGTCGATATCCAGAATCTGGATGCCGATCGTTTGCGGGTCATCGTCGAACAACTGAAGCCATTTGGCAAGAAACTGCTTGCCGAGAAGGTCGAGACGAATGAACAGCTGGCTTTGTGTCAGAGTCTTGGCTTTGATTTGTTCCAAGGCTATTACTTTGCCAAGCCGACACTGATTGTCGGGAAGAAGCTTAACAGGCCGTTGAATTTCCCCCTGACGCCTCCGGCAACCGAACTCTG
>CAZZDF010000217.1:0-3669 GCA_964652915.1 uncultured Propionivibrio sp.
TGGTCGTTTCCGGCCTGTGCTGGTGGGGCGTCATTCTGGTGCCCTACGCCCTGTTTGGCCTGATCATGTGGGGGCTGGTCCGCGCCTTCAACGAAAAAACCAATATTGTCATTGCCATGCTGCTGATTCTGGTCGTTCCGCCAATGGCAAACCACTACAAGTTCTCACAACAGTACCAGTTCGTCCTTGATAGCCAGGCACTGACCGCGCTCTATTCGAACGGCGGGTTAGGGAACTGGATTCAGTTGATTCCTGTACAACTGAAGGGCGTGTATTGGGGGTTCTTTTCCGACGGTTTCAACAGCTGGTTTCACCCCGGGCAGGTTGCCTACATGTCGATGATGCTGGGGCTGTTCATGCTGGGCTGGTATGCCGCCATGCACCAAATCATTACCAAGACCTCGACGAAAGCCTACGCCTGGACAATTCTGGCCGGCGCAATCCTTTTTGCCGTAAGTCGTATGGTCGATCGGAAGGATTACTTCTACTTCCACCGCTTCTCCCAGACCCTGGCCATGGCCGCCCTGGTCATCATTCTTTCGCGAAGCTGGGATTCACCACTGACTAGGCTGTTTGCCCTGATCGGGAAAACCTCATTTTCGGCTTACGTGTTCCACCTGATTGTCGGCGCCCTCGTCTTCTATATCCTTGGATTCTTCGAAAAATTCTCATTCAGCATTCTGTTTTTCTTCGCGTTGGCAACTTACCTGTTAGCAGCCGCAACATGCTGGGGCCTGCAAAGAAAATACCGCTCAGGGCCGTTTGAAATGCTTATGAAAAGAATGACTTACGGCAAACACGAACATGCATAACTTCCGTTTTCCGAATCCGCATTGCCGGTTAAGACAAGAAAGCGAACAATGAACGCCAAGCCATCCACCCTACAAATCGTCAGTATCGGTTTTTTGATCGTCGGCAACCTGATTGGCGCCGGAATACTCGCGCTGCCGATCAATACCGGCCTGGCCGGTTTCATCCCTTCGCTGCTGGGACTGTTTGTCACCAGCGCCGCCATGTATTACTCGGCGATCATCCTGAGCACCGAGGCGGTCAACCGTCAGGAAAGCACCTTCAACTACCCCAGCCTGTACCAGACCTATCTGGGCCATGCCGGCAAATGGGTCGCGGTACTGGCCAACCTGATCATCCTGTACGGTTTGCTGACCGCCTACCTGACCGGCATCACCTCGATCATCGACAATCTGTTCCACCTGCCGGTCAAGCCGGTCTGGCTGATGCTCGGCTTTTTCACGGCAACAGCGCTGATTTCGCTGGCCAGCATCGACAGGATCGCCAAGTACATCGCCGTGCTGGTGCTGGTTAAATGCGCCGTTTTTGTGCTGATTGCCGGCATGGCGGGCGATCATGTCGAAGCGAAGAACCTCTCGCATCTCAACTGGCCGCTGTTCATCTGCGGCATTCCGATCCTGATTACGGCGTTCCACTTCCACAACATCATCCCGGCAATCTGCGAAAGCCTGAAGTGGAATCAAAAGGTGATCAACCGCACCATGCTGATCGGGATGATCATGGGCTTTGCGATGAACGCCACCTGGCTGCTCGTCGGCATCGGCGTGCTGCCGCTGGACGACAGCCCGATCGGGCTGGTCAATGCCTTTGTAAAAAATCTCCCGGCCACCATTCCCCTGGCCGAAGCCATCGGCTCGCAGACCTTTCTCCTGCTCGCTTCGTTCTTTGCCCTGGTGGCAATTACCACAGCCTATCTGGCCAACGGCATGGGGCTGATCGGGTTCATGGACGATCTCTCCAGTCAGCACCTGGGCAAGGTCAATCCCCTGCTCAGCCGGGCGCTGGCTTTCGGCCCGCCGCTGCTGATCGCGCTGGTGTACCCGGACATTTTCCTCAAGGCCATCGACTTCGCAGGGGGCTTTGGCATCGTCACCCTGTTCGGCATCCTGCCGGCCATCATTGCCATCCGCAAAGCACAAACGCGTACGCAAAAAGCATTGGGAATCGCGATGCTGCTCCTTTTCGGCCTGTTCTTTATCTTCGAGGCCGGTCAGGAATTCGGGCTCTTAAAGATTTCTCCAACGCTTGAACACTGGAATTAAGGGGCGACTCATGAACAGCAAAAACAGACCATGGCAAAACGTGATCGGCGCCATGGCGCTTGCCCCGTGGATGCTGCTCACCGGCGCCCTCCCCGCCGATGCTGCAGAGACCTATATCGACTCGCACTTCCATGTCGCCAACTACGCGATGCAGGGCATTCCGCTGAAAACCCTGATCGACCAGTACATGGGCGACAAAGTCGCCCGCTCCGTCGTGTTCGCCCTGCCGCTACAGCAAAAATGGGATCGTTTCGAGCATTTCGCGGAGGACAGGATCGCGCCCAATTACTACATGGGACCGAAGGCCGGGATGTATTACTACTCGTTTGTCGATGCCATGGTGGCGATGGACTACCTCAAACTGTCCGCCGCCGATCAGGCCCGCCTCGACCCGATGATTGTCGGCTTCAACCCGATGGACGAATACGGCGTCGATCATGTCAAACGCCTGCTGATCCTTTTTCCCGGTGTGTTCGCCGGCATCGGCGAGTTTTCCGTGCATAAGGAAATCGTCAGCGACAAGATCAGCGACGACCTGACCAGGGAAAACATGGCTGCCGGAGAAACAATGCCGCCGGATGTCACCAATTTTTCCAAGAATTCGCTCTACAACCCGTCGCTCAAAACCCTCTTCGATTTTGCAGGCGAAGCCGGCCTGATCGTCAGCCTGCACAGCGACATCTACCCGGCCCGGGTCACGCACGACGGCAAGGTCATCAGCCTGTCGCCGGATGCGCCGTATAGCGAAGGCATGAAGCGGCTGTGCAAGAGCACGCCAAAAACCACGGTTTACTGGGCGCATACCGGCCTCGGACGCTTTGTCAAACCGGCGCCGAATCATCTCCAGCTGGTTTCCGAAATACTCGATTCCTGCCCGAACTGGCATGTCGATCTTTCCTGGGATCTGGTGCAGAACTACATCGTCGCGCCGCAGCCCGATATGCCATCCTTCGCCGACTGGGTGAGATTCGTCGACACATACCAGGACCGCATCCTGTGGGGATCGGACACCGTTATCTACACCCGGAACAAGATCGACGAAAAAGGCAATCCGCTTGCCGGAACTGAAATGCCGCCAGAAAACTACCGGGCGGTCGCCGGCATCCTGAAGCCACTATGGGAAGCCCTTGGCCCTGAAGCTGAGCACAAGATCAGAGTCGCCAATCACGTGCGACTGTTCGATAGCGCCAAAGCCAAAGTTCGGGCCTGGGAAGCGACGCATGGCAAGGACAACATCTGGAACCTGCCGGCGCAATAGGCGCAATAGGTGCAACAAGCAAGGTAGTGACAAGGAAACGGAGCGCCCCATGAAGACATCGCGATCATTCTGTACGGCAATCATTCTGGCGCTCAGCCTGTTGAGCGGCCCAAGCCTTGCTGACACTGGAAGCGGCAAAGAATGCCAGCTGTCAACGCAGGCCGTTGGCGTCAAAGGCGGCACCCTCCACTACCGCAAAGCCGGCGAAGGATCGCCTGTCGTGCTGCTGCACGGGCTGTTTGCGCAAAAGGAACAATGGGACGCCGTTCTGTGCCTGCTCGCGGCGGCCGGCCACACCGCCATCGCCCCCGATCTGCCGGGCTACGGGCAAAGCACCGG
>CAZZDF010000218.1:0-3651 GCA_964652915.1 uncultured Propionivibrio sp.
TCTTTTTGAACCACGGCTCGTTCGGGGCGTGCCCGCGCGAGGTGCTGGCGGCACAGCAGCGCTGGCAGATGGAGATGGAAAGCAACCCGGTCGAGTTTCTTGGCCGCCGTTCGGCGGGGCTGCTTTTGCAGGCACGGAAGGCGCTGGCGCAGGCGATGGGCGCGAGCGCCGACGAGCTTGTTTTTGTGCCGAACTCGACGACCGGGGTCAACATCGTCGCCCGCTCTTTCCCGCTGCAACCCGGCGATGAGGTGCTGACGACCGACCTGGAATACGGGGCCTGCGACGCGGCATGGCAGCACGTTTGCAAAAAAACCGGGGCGATCTATCGGCGCATCAAGGTTCCGCTCCCCTATGATCGCGAGCGCCTGACGCAGCACCTGCTTGCGGCAGTGACCGGCAAGACCCGGCTCATTTACTTCAGCCACATCACCTCGACAACCGCGCTGATTCTGCCGGCCGCCGAACTGTGTGCCGCCGCGCGCGAACGCGGCATTGCCACCTTCGTCGACGGGGCGCACGCGCCGGGGCAGATTCCTCTGGACATCGACGCCATCAACGCCGACTTCTACGTCGGAAACTGCCACAAATGGCTGTGCGCGCCCAAAGGCTCGGCCTTCCTGCACGCGCGCAGCGAACATCAAACGATGCTGGAGGCCAATGTCATCAGCTGGGGATACGCGGAGGATAGCGGTGGTCATTCCGGCTTCGACGCTTATCTCGGCACAACGGGGTTCGAGCGGCGGATGCAGTGGCAGGGAACACGCGACATCTCGGCCTGGCTTGCCGTTCCGGCGGCGCTCGACTTCCAGCGAAAGCATGACTGGCCGACCGTGCAAGCGCGCTGCCATGCGCTGGCAAAGGACGCTTTGGATGCGCTCACCAGGCGTTTCAAGACCCGGCCTGTCGCCAACGACGAGGACTGGGCACAGATGGTGGCCATCCCCGTTGTTCGGCAAGACCCGGAATTACTACGCCGGCGACTCTTTGAAGAAAGCCGGATCGAGGTTCCCGTGACCACGCATGACGGTCAGGTTTTTGTCCGCGTTTCCGTGCAGGGCTACAACACGCCGCAAGATATCGAGCGCCTGCTCGGCGCAGCGGCGCTGAATTAAAAAGCGACTAGGATAATCAAAACGGCACGGCCAGCGAGAAGCTCATGCGCCACTGTTCGTCGCGCTGTCCCCAAGCGATGTCGACGGCCAGCGGGCCGACCGGGCTTTTCCAGCGGGCACCGGTGCCGTAGCCGGCGGCGAGATTCAACACATCACGATTGTCGGCGGCCTGACCGGCGTCGGCAAAGAAGGCGATGCCCCACTGGTTGTCGAACCAGTGCGTGTATTCGGCGCTCAAGGTGATCAGGTAGCGCCCGCCGAGCGTTGCCCCGCCTTGTTGCACGCCGAGGCTTTGATACGCGTAACCGCGCACCGAGTTGGTGCCGCCCGCCCGGAACAGGTAGTCCTGCGGTATACCTTCCGATGACTTGGCCAAGGTCGCGCCCAGTTCGCCGCGCAACAACAGCGCATCGGAGTTGCCCAGGGGTATCCCCTGGCTGTAGCGGAAATAGGTGCGCAGGAAGTTCTGGTCGGAGAGCAAGACTTTTGCCGCCGCGCCCAATTGCACCTGCGCGACGATGCCTTCGGCCGCGTCCTGCGGGTCGTCGGCATAGCGCCAGACCCAGCCGGCCGTCGCCGTCAGCGCGCGATTGGTCGTGGTATCGGCATCCTTCGGCGTCTGCTCCTCGTACTGCCAGTTGAGCCCAAGCCGCTGCTCGATGCTGCCGCGCATCTGCACACGCGAAGCGGCCAGCGCCCAGGATTTGATTTCCAGATCCTGAATGTCGGATTGCTGAAAATAGGTGCCAAAGCTGTCGCGATGCCCCGCCGGGTCGGGCGGCAGAAAAACATCGGCATAGACCGTTTGCTGCAATTGTTCGATGCGCGCCCCGGTGTTGAGCTCCCAGCCGCGGCCAAACAGATCGGCGTTGCGGAAATTCCCTTCCACGCGCGCCCCGGTATTGGTGCTGACGCCGACGCCAAAACCGACATTGAACGGTGCCCGCTCACGCACCCGGATGTTCACCGGCACGGTGATCGCTTCATCGACGGCACTCCCGCTGCTCTGCACGGGCGCGGCGGCGTCGTAATCCAGCTCGATGCTGACCGAGGAAAAATACGGGGTGTTCTGCAACTCGGTCTGCGTTGCCAGCACATCCTCCTGCCGATAGGCATCGCCCGGATCGATCCGGCCGGTGTAGCGTTCGGCCAGCGATTGCGTGTAGCGTTGCAGGCCGCCATAGCGAATCTCGCCATAGCGATAACGCGGGCCGGCATCGTAGACGAGGTGCAGATCGACCCGCCCGCTTTCCACATCGACCTCGGCCTGACTCGACAGCAAGCGCGCCCCGGCATGGTCCACGGCCATCAATGCGCCGAGCAGATTCTGCTTGGCATCGTCCCACGCCTGCTGACGAAAAACCGCCCCGTTCGGCAGCGACCAGTCCTTGAGCAGCTGCGCACGGCGCTTCTCATCCACCGCGCCGCGAATTTCGATATCGACGCGGCCAATGTGCGCAACAGCGCCCGGCTCGACGTGCAGCACCAAGCCACCGGCTGCATCGCCAAGGCCATCGCGCAAATCGATCTGCGGCGAGAAATAGCCCTCGGTGGCCAGAATTTCGCCCGCCTCCTTGCGCAAGCGCCGCTCAAGCGATGCCTGCGCGGTTTCATCAAGCGCTTCGTTGCCAGCATCGTCCAGCGACAAGCCGCGCTGCAAGGCGTCGCGCACCGCATCGGGCACATCGGGCGCGTCGAGCTGCACCGCGGCAAACGCTGGCAAGGCGATGCCGCAACAGAACAACAACAAAAGCCGCGAGCAGAAGGCGGACAAAAAAGGCATACGTTTTCCGGAAACGGGATGGGTATTACGTCAAGGCCAGAGGATAACGCAAGCCGACCAATAACCTAAAAAATACGGCCAGCCACCTTTACCCCTAACCACAATAAGCAGATGCAGTAAGATGGCCGCATCAAAAACCGGCTTCATCCAGGGAGACCTCATGCAGCCACGTCAACTGCTTGAAAAGCTGAGCCGCTTTGCGCCGGGCCTGCCGGCACTACTCCATTATCAGCGGAGCAATTTCGGCCACGACCTGCTGGCCGGCCTCTCTGTTGCCGCCGTGGCGCTACCGGTCGGCGTGGCCTACGCGCAACTGGCCGGCTTCAGCCCGGTTTCCGGCCTTTACGCCAGCATCCTGCCGCTGCTGGCTTACGCCGTTTTCGGCAGCTCGCGGCAGTTGATCGTCGGTCCGGATTCGGCCACCTGCGCGCTGATCGCCGCCGCCATTGCGCCGCTCGCGGCCGGCAACGAATCGCTGTACCTCTCGCTGTCGCTGACGCTGACCTTCCTCACCGGAATCTTCTGCATCGGAGCCAGCTTTCTGCGCCTGGGGGCGCTGGCGGATTTCCTCTCCAAACCGATTCTGGTCGGCTTTCTCAACGGCGTCGCGCTGAGCATTTTTCTTGGTCAGATTGGCAAGCTCTTCGGCTTTTCCATCGAATCGACCCACGTAGTTCCGCGCTTTCTGGAATTCTTCCGCAAACTGGAACACATCAACTGGCCGACGCTGGGCATCAGCGTCCTCGCCTTCTC
>CAZZDF010000219.1:0-3650 GCA_964652915.1 uncultured Propionivibrio sp.
CTGTTTGGGCGCGTTCTGGCGACCGAAGTCAGCAAGACTTCAGTGCATGCGGCGCACTACAACATCACCGCCAACGGCATCAACAATATCGCCATGGTGCGCATGTCGAGCGACGAAATCAGCGGCGCACTGGCCGGCGTGCGCCAATACAATCGCATGAAGAATATCGACCTCGCGGCATACCGCTTCACCACGCTCTTCGTCGATCCGCCGCGCGCCGGGCTCGATGCGCCGACGCTGGAACTGGCACGCGGCTTCGAGCGCATCCTCTACATTTCCTGCAACCCGCAAACGCTGCGCGAGAACGTCGCAGCGCTGAACGCCACGCACGAAATCACCGCTGCCGCCGTGTTCGACCAGTTTCCCTACACCCATCATCTGGAATGCGGATTATTGCTGACGCGGCGCCAAGGCAACTGAAATGCCCCGAAACCCCATCGACTCCGTCGTTTTCGATCTCGGCAACGTACTGATCTCGTTCAACCCGCGCTGGCTTTACCGTAAGCTGCTGCCGGACGAAGCGGCCATCGACCGCTTTTTCGCTGAAACCGGCTTTGATGCATGGAATGCACAAATGGACGGCGGGCTGAGTTTTGCCGAGGGAATCGCTGCACAAAGCGCGCGTTTCCCGCAGTACCGGCCGCTTTTCGAAGCCTTCTTCGAGCGCTGGCCGGAGACGATCGGCGGCGCCATTCCGGAATCGCTCAGCGTCTTTCAAGCACTACGGCAAGCTGGCATACGCACCTACGCACTGAGCAATTTTTCTGCCGAAACCTATCCGCTGGCGACCCGGCGTTTTCCCTTTCTCCGCGATTTTGACGGCAGCGTGATCTCGGGACATGAACGGGTTTCCAAGCCGGACCCTACGATCTACAAGCTCCTTTGCGAACGCTACGCGATCACCCCGGAACGCGCCGTGTTTATCGACGACAAACGAGAAAATATTGAGACCGCCCGGCAACTCGGCATGCAGGGAATTCACTTTACCGATCCACAGGCGTTGCATCCGGCGCTGCGCGCACTGGGCCTGCCGGTTTGATTGATGGACCGCATTTCACTTAGGATACGTCTTATCGACACCGCCATTAGACAACCATAAAGCAGCACCGGCCAGCAATGCGCGACGTCACCAAATTCTAAAATCGTTTAACTTTCCACCAAGGACTCCCCATGAGGTTATGCATTCCTGTATCCCAGAATCAAGGCATCGAGTCGGCGATTGAGCCGTATCTGCATCAGGCCAACGCCTTCCTTTTCTTTGACACCGAAACGCGTCAGCACGAGCACGTTCCGCTGCAAACAGACAAAAACGAACCGGACGAGCGCATCCGCATGGATGCCGTGCTCTGTGGCGCCATCAACCGCGTAACCTTGCGCATGCTGATGACGCAAGGCGTCACGGTTTACGGAACCGATGCGCAAGTTGTCTCGCAGGCGATTGCCCAATTTGAAAACGGCGAACTGATTGCCGCCGAACTCGACGCGGAAGCGGAGGGCGAACAGCAGCCAGGCGGTTGCTGTGGCGGTCACGGCCATGAGCACGGCGAAGGGCACGGCCACGGCGGCTGCGGCGGACACGGTCACGGCAAAGGACATGGCGGCGGTGGTTGCGGCGGACAGGGCAACGGGTCCGGTGGCTGCTGTGGCGGCAAGGGGCATTAACCGCAGACTCCGGAATTATTGACGGCGCAAGCGAAGCTCAGCGATACTCGCGGGGTTTTCGGCAGCGCCTTGCCAGACCCTTTTTTTCCGGATTTTCGACGATTTGCAACGCCTGGTTGCAGCCAGGCTTTGCGCTTAACTTTCCTAGCTTGGTGAAACCATGGCCATAAAAATCCCTGAGCGCGCGCTCATTTCAGGTGACGAAGCCGTCGCCCTCGCCGCCCTGAACGCCGGCGTGTTGCTCGGCACCGGTTATCCCGGAACGCCCTCGACCGAAATTCTCGAAGCCTTTGCGCTGATCGGGGGCAAGGCACAATGGGCGCCCAACGAAAAGGTCGCCCTGGAAGTCGGCGTCGGCGCGGCGTTCGGCGGCGCCCGCACACTGATCACGATGAAGCACGTCGGCGTCAATGTCGCGGCCGACGTACTCTTTACCGCCGCCTATACCGGCGTTACCGGTGGCCTGGTGCTGGTTTCGGCCGACGACCCCGGCATGGCATCGAGCCAGAACGAACAGGACAATCGCCAGTATGCCCGCGCCGCCGGCATCATCATGCTCGAACCGGCCGACTCGCAGCAGGCCTACGACTTCACCGGCGCGGCCTTTGCCATTTCCGAGCAGTTCGGCCAACCGGTCATGCTGCGCATGACCACCCGCGTGTGCCACTCCAAGAGCATCGTGGTGCAAAACCCCTTGCCGCAACCGCCGGCCGCCCCGAATTTCCAGCGCGACATCCCGAGCCGCGTGATGATTCCTGCCTATGCCCGCCCGGCGCATCACCACCTGCGCGACAAGCTGGCACGCGTCGCGGCCTACGCCGAGACCTGCGCGCAAACCATTGTCGAGCGCAAGAGCCAAGCGCTGGGCATCATCACCTCGGGCGTCACGACCATGCATGTGCGCGAAGCGGCTCCCGATGCCAGCGTCCTGCAACTAGGCTTGTCCTATCCGCTGCCGATGCAGGCGATCCGCGATTTTGTCGCCTCGGTCGAACGCTGCGTGGTCATCGAAGAAGGCGACCCCATCCTGATCACCGAACTTCGCGCCGAAGGGCTGAAGGTCGAAGGCAAGCCCGAACGCTTCCGCTTCGGCGAATTGAATGCCGACCGGGTGCGCCGCATCCTCGAACACGACGACTCGGCCGAACCGGTGATCAAACCCGGCAAGCCGCCAGCACTTTGCGAAGGCTGTTCGCACAGCCCGGTTTTCCAGACGCTGGGCAAGCTGAACTGCATCGTTTCCGGCGATATCGGCTGCTACACGCTGGGCGTGTTGCCGCCTTTCAGCGCGATGGATACCTGCGTCTGCATGGGCGCTTCAATCGGCGTCGGCCTTGGCCTGCGCCATGTCTTGCCGCCCGAGCAGGCCAAACGCGTCGTCAGCGTGATCGGCGATTCGACCTTCGTACACAGCGGCCTCACCGGCCTTGCCGAAATGGTATACAACCCGCCGCCCGGTGGCCACGTGCTGCTGATTCTCGACAACGGCACAACGGCCATGACCGGCCAGCAGGAGCACCCCGGCACCGGGCGTGACCTGTCGCACCAGCCGACCGCCCGCATCCTGTTTGAAGACATCGCCCGCGCCATGGGCATCGACTACGTCGTGACCATCGACCCGCTGGCCAGCGACGAGGCGCTTGAGCAAACGATCCGCGATGCGCTCGACAGCGGCCAGATCGCCGTGATCGTCGCCCGCCGCCCGTGCATTCTCGCCGCCCCGAAGATCCGCCAATACGAGCGCGCCGCCCTGCAGGTCAAGACCGCTTGCGCCAGCGCCTGCACCAGCGAATAACCATGGAGAACGCAATGACAGATCAAGTCGTCAATGTCGTCGTCGCCGGCCTCGGCGGTCAAGGCGTCGTCAAGGCCTCGGACATTTTGGCCGATGCAGCTTTCCGCACCGGGCTGGATGTCAAGAAGAGTGAAATCCACGGCATGAGCCAGCGCGGCGGTTCGGTGGCCAGCGACGTGCGCTTCGGCCCGCG
>CAZZDF010000220.1:0-3630 GCA_964652915.1 uncultured Propionivibrio sp.
ACATCGAAGCCTCCGAGCTCGAACAAACCAATGCCGACAAACCACTGACCGTCAAAAACTACGATGCTTTCCGCTTCTGGGACGACATGAGCGCAAAACTCGGTGTAACAATGGCGAGGCCAAGCATCGAACAAGACTTCCCGGCGCGCCTGACCGCCATCGCCAGCCAGGTTCAGTACATCGTCCAACGCAGCGCCGACACGGTCATTGCCATCATCATGATGACCATGGACCATCGTCGCTACCCCATCGTGCACAGCCTGCAAGTCGCCGTGTTTTGCGAAATGGTTGCCAACCGTCTTGGCTGGGACAAAACAAGGCGGATGGACCTGCTCTGCGCAGCACTAACCATGAACATCGGCATGCTCGAAGCACAGCAACAGCTGGCCAACCAGAGCGGCCCGCTAACTCCGGAACAACAACAATTCATCAAACGACATCCGACCGAAAGCGCTGCCATGCTGCGCAATGCCGGAGTAACGTCTCCGGGATGGCTAAAGGCCGTCGAAGAACATCACGAAACTGCCAGCGGCACCGGCTACCCCCGTGGCATCAAGGAACTGTCCGACGAAGCGGCATTACTACGAACGCTTGATGTCTTTTGCGCCAAAATCAGCCCGCGCCTGCACCGCAAACCAATGTCCGGAACGCAAGCCGCCAGAGTGCTTTTTTCGGAAAAGGGCATGGCCAGCGACAACCCGTTCATTCCCAGTTTGATCAAGGAAATCGGCGTCTATCCACCGGGCAGTTTTGTCAAGCTGATCAACAGCGAAACCGCCGTCGTGCACAAACGCGGCTCCGGAACCAACACACCGCACGTCCTGAGCCTGATCAATCCCAAAGGCGTCCCGCTGGCCGAACCGATCCGGCGCGACACATCAAACGAGCTATTCAAGATCAAAAGCGAAGTCCCGCGCGAACAGATCCTGATCACCGTGAACCCCGAGCGAATATGGGCCGAAAGCCCGATTCAGCGCTACGGCTGAGCATCCGCCCCGCGAAATCCCAGCGCATTCGCCTGCTGATCGCCTTGGAAGCCCCCGCAATACTTCTCGAAGCACATCATGTTCGACACTTGACCGACTGGCCGTGATCGGACAGGATTCGGCCATAGTCCGCCCGCCGCTTGTGCTCACGTGGAAGCCCAGGGGACCGCATTTCGCTGGAACCTGACGAATGGAGCAATGAGTAAGATAATTCGGCGAAGCACTTCAGGCTTGAATCCGCCGTTCTTGCGCTTTGACAGGCGGGCAGGCAATCGATGAAAAAGAAAGACGCTAGGTCGTCCCAGTTTCAAAAAAGCCGAACCCTGTCCGACTGGCGCACCACAAGGGGAAACATATGAGGTTCTTTGGCACTTTTTCGCTCAAGGGAAAAATTCGTTCAGTTTTTTCCCTAGTATCGCTCCTGACCGTCGGTGCATTTACCGTACAGGCTGCGCTGACCGCTCGTGACGACGCGCTGCGTACAGTTGACGAAAAGCTGGTGATGGCGGCACGCGCGACGGCCTTTCAGCTTGGTGCCGGATATCACGACGATCTGCAACCGCGCGATAGCGTCGATTTGGCGCAAAAGCGCCATGAAAGCGTCATGCTGACCGAGCTATCCAAGTTTCTGAACGTCGATTTCGTGTATACCATGTTCGTACGTAACGGGAAGGTCTTCTACAGCCAGGCATCGCTTTCGGACGAACAATTAGCCGACAATGCCTACGATTTCTACCTTCATCCGAGCGACGTACCGGAGACCGATCCGATCATCGTCAAGGCGCTCAAAACACAGACGACGCAGTTCGATACTTCAGCTGACGAGCAGTACGGCTATTTGCGCTCGGCCATCGTCCCGATCACCTCTCCAGGCGGATTCAACTATGTCACTTGTGCCGACATCAACGCCGCGTCGGTCGATGCTGCAGTGCGGCAGGCGGCGCTCAGGGCACTGATCATCGGCGCAGTGGTTCTGTTGTTCGCCCTGATCATTTCGATCTGGTTGGGCAGCATGATTGCCGATCCAATTCAAAGGCTGATCGATATCCTGCGGCAATCGCTGACGGCCGGCAGCGGTGACCTGACAGTGACCTTACCGGTGGAATCGCAGGACGAGATCGGTCAGTTCGCCGAAAACTTCAATAGCTTCATGGCGAATTTGCGCGGAATGCTGGTCACGGTGCGTGACGATGCGCTGTCCCTGACCAGCGGTATGGACAGAATCAGTGAAATGGCGAACAAACTGGCTAGCGACGCCGATCGGCAGAACGAAATGGCTACGTCGACGGCGGCGACCATTGAGCAAATCACCACAAGCATCAATCAGAATGCCTCGATTACACAGGATGTCGGAACAGCGGTACGTAAGACTGGTGAAGACTCCGGCGCGTCGGCGACGACGGTGTTGAACGTAGCAAACGAAATTGGCCGGGTAGCGGCGTTGGTCGATCAATTGTCGGGCGTTATGAACAAGCTGAACCAGCGTTCGCACGACATCGATGGCATCGTCAAGGTGATCAAGGAAATCGCCGACCAGACCAATCTGCTGGCGCTCAATGCAGCCATAGAAGCGGCACGTGCCGGCGAACAGGGGCGAGGTTTCGCGGTTGTCGCCGACGAGGTACGCAAGCTGGCCGAGCGGACCGCCAAGGCTACCGTCGAGATCGGTGGGATGATAGACGGCATGCGCCTAGAATCGGCAAATGCGGTCAGCCAGATGAACGCTACGCACGAAGAAGTGACGCAAAGCGTGACGATGGCCAAGGCCGCCTCACAGCAGATACGCACAATCAGCGAACAGACCGGCATCGTCGTCGGGCGAGTTCAGGAAATCGCTTTGTCGACCAACGAGCAATCGACGGCGGCAACCACCATGGCGCAATCCGCTGAGAAGCTTAGCCTGATAGCCGAGGAAGGCAGGGTAGCGATTTCCGAAACGCGATCGGTCATCGACGGGATCAATGCGCTGGCGCGCTCGCTGCGCGAAATGGTCGAGCGTTTCAAGCTATGAAAGCCACCGAGCCGCCATCCTGAGCACCGACTATCGACGCAGGAATTTTGCTTACAACCCAAGCATCCGATCGATCCGGTCGCTGAAGATGGCACTAACGCCGCGCGCGAAGAGGGACTCGGCAAGTTCACGCTGGTTCACCGTGTAACACAGCACCGGGATTCCGGCCGTCGCGGCTTGGGACAACACGGTATCCGTCAGGCCATCGGCGGCGCAATGCAGACTGTAGGCTTGCAGCGCCTGAAGCCGCTCCAGCCAATCGGCAGGGGGCGATTCGTAAAGGCAGGCCAATGGCAGCTGCGGTGCAACCCGCCGCGCCGCTGACAAAGACACTTCGGAAAAAGATGAAACCAGGGGCAGAGGCGCTCCCTGCCACAAATCGAGGATTTGGCGCGCGACAACTTCACCGGTTTCCGCATCGAATCCGCTGGCCGGCTTGATCTCGACATTGACCAGCAAACCAAGCGCACGACAAGCCGCAGCAACTGCTGCAAAAGCAGCCAATGGCTCTCCGGCAAACGCCCGGTGATGGGATGCGCCGGCATCCAGCCGGCTTAGCGCTGCATTGCTTGACCTGCACACGGGACCACGGCCATCCGTCGTGCGTTCCAGTGTTTCGTCGTGAATCACCCA
>CAZZDF010000221.1:0-3624 GCA_964652915.1 uncultured Propionivibrio sp.
CGAGACAGTCGCGGCTTTGATCGACATAGGCGAGTTTGACCGTCGAGCCGATTTCCACTTCGCCGGAATCCGGTTTTTCCTGTCCGGTTAGCATGCGGAATAGCGTCGATTTGCCTGCGCCGTTCGGGCCGATGATGCCGACGATGGCGCCGGGGGGAACACTGAACGAAAGTTTGTCCATCAGCAGGCGGTCACCGAAGGCTTTGCTGACTTCTTTGAACTCGATGACTTTGCTGCCCAGCCGCTCGCCAACCGGAATGAAGATTTCCTGCGTTTCGTTGCGCTTTTGGTACTCGAAGCTGGAAAGTTCCTCGAAGCGCGAAAGACGAGCTTTGCTCTTGGCTTGCCGGGCCTTGGGGTTTTGCCGTACCCATTCGAGTTCCTGCTTCATCGTCTTGATGCGACCGGCTTCCTGTTTGGCTTCGGCTTCCAGACGGGCTTCCTTCTGTTCCAGCCAGCTCGAATAATTGCCCTTCCACGGGATGCCTTCGCCGCGGTCGAGTTCGAGAATCCATTCGGCAGCGTTGTCGAGGAAGTAGCGGTCGTGGGTGACGGCGACCACGGTGCCGGGAAAGCGCACGAGGAATTGCTCCAGCCATTCGACCGATTCGGCGTCGAGGTGGTTGGTCGGTTCGTCAAGCAGCAGCATATCGGGTCGGGAGAGCAGCAGCTTGCACAGGGCAACCCGGCGCTTTTCGCCGCCGGAGAGATTCTTGATGATGGCATCCCAAGGCGGCAGGCGCAGCGCGTCGGCAGCAAGTTCCAACTGGCTGGAGAGATCGTTGCCGGCAGCAGCGATGATGGCTTCAAGGCGGGCCTGTTCTTCGGCCAGCTTGTCGAAATCGGCGTTTTCATCGGCGTAGGCGGCGTAAACGGCTTCGAGTTTTTCCTGCGCCTGCATGACTTCGCCCATGCCGGATTCGACTTCCTGACGGACGGTCAATTCCGGGTCAAGTTGCGGTTCCTGGGGCAGATAGCCGATGTGCAGGCCGGGCATCGGCGTGGCTTCGCCAATGATTTCCTTGTCGATACCGGCCATGATGCGTAGCACGGTCGATTTACCGGAGCCGTTGAGGCCCAGGAGGCCGATCTTGGCGCCGGGGAAGAAGGAAAGCGAGATGTCTTTGATGATCTGGCGCTTGGGCGGAACAATCTTGCCCACGCGGTTCATGGTGAAAACGTACTGAGCCATTACAGCGAATATCCTAAAGTGGTGATTGGGAACGCGTTTGTGGAACGAAAACCTCGATAGTTTGGCATATTTCCGACGAGGTTTGGATGAGAACGAAGTTTTGCCGAACTCGCACTGAATATAAAACTGGCGGTAAGGCAAAAATTACCTTACCGCCAGCGTGTTAGATTTAGTGCTGCTTTTTGCCGGGTCAAGCGCGAATGGTTTCGTCCAGTGTGATATCGACCATCAGATCGTTGGACAGGTGCTCGAGATCAGCCGTGAGCGCGCGCGCATCGAGCGTCGGAGAGGCCGTCAGCACGGCGGTGGCATGGAAAAGGATCTCCGCGGCCATTGGGGCGCTGTCGGTATAGGTGCTGAGATCTTCAACGTTGACCGCATGCCGTGCCAGAACCTGCGAGACTTCACGCACGATGCCGATCCGGTCGTGACCGACCAGCGACAGTTTGAGCCGGCGGCTTCCCGCCGCAGGTTCAGCGGATGCGCTGGGCTTGGATACCTCGGAAGTGATCTTGAGCCCCGGCAGCGCGTCAAGCGCGGCTTTGATGGCCTCGAGTTGGGAATCGGGAATGCTGACGCAAACGATGCCGGCAAATTTTCCTGCCAGGTGCGACATCGATGACTCCAGCCAATTGCCGTTGTGTTCGCTGATGGCCGTAGCAATCTGCTCGACAAGACCCGGACGATCATCACCAATAACAGTCAAAACAAGAGATAGGCTCATGGTTGCTCTCCTGACAGTGAAAACTTCATTCTACGCTTAATAAAAAGAATAGGTCACGTATCAATCTCAAGTGTCATGAAAACCTGGCACTCGTCCACTGAGTCGCCAGGCGAGACAAAAAGTTCAAGGACTTTGCCTGAGGCCGGTGAGGGGATGTCGAGGGCGACCTTGCCTGTTTCCAGAACAATTAGCGTTTCGTCACGTTCGACTCGATCACCCGCGGATACCAGGACGTCGTCGACGCTGATTTTGCCGCTGCCACAACTGCCACAGGATTCCCAGCATTCCGGATATTTCGGAATACGGACTTCGACAATCTTGCTCATTGCCGGAAAACTGATTTACTCGGCTACAGCAATTGTTCGATGTCTGCCGCGAGCGCCTCGGGAGCGGTTGCCGAAGCATAACGTTTGACGACTTGGCCGTTGCGGTCGACGAGGAACTTGGTGAAATTCCATTTGATCGCTTCGCTGCCGAGTACGCCGGGTGCGGACTTTTTCAGATGCTGATAGAGCGGGTGCGCGTTGTCGCCATTGACTTCGATTTTGGCAAACATCGGGAAGCTGACGCCGTAGTTTTTTTGGCAGAAGGCGCCGATGTCACTTGCCGAGCCGGGTTCCTGCGCGCCGAATTGATTGCACGGAAATCCAAGAATGATTAGGCCGCGATCCTTGTATTTCTGGTAGAGCGCTTCAAGCCCTGCGTACTGAGGGGTGAAGCCGCATTGGCTGGCGGTATTGACGATAAGCAGAACCTTGCCGGCGTATGCCGCCAAGGATTGTGTTTGCCCTTGCAGGGTATCGGCGGAGAAGTTGGCCAATCCGTAGTTTGCATCGCTCATTTTCGCTCTCCTAAAAAAATCGCGGAAATACAGTGGCTGTATTTCCGCGACAGTCTGTCTTTAGTGCCGGAACCGGTGCATTGGTTCCGGCATTTTGACTTACGACTTACGAGTAATCGCTCATCGGCACACAGGCGCAGAACAGATTGCGATCGCCGTAGATGTCGTCGATGCGATTGACGCTCGGCCAGAACTTGTTGGCAGCAACATAAGGCAGCGGGAAGACGGCCTTTTCGCGGCTGTACGGACGGTTCCATTCGCCTTCGATGATGTCCGCTTGCGTGTGCGGAGCATTCTTCAGCGGATTGTTGTCGGCCGGCCAGGTGCCCTGCTCGATCATGCGGATTTCTTCGCGGATCGAGGCCATCGCCGAGATAAAGCGGTCGAGTTCGGCCTTCGACTCGGATTCGGTCGGCTCGATCATGATCGTGCCGGCAACCGGGAAGCTGACCGTCGGTGCGTGGAAGCCGTAGTCCATCAGGCGCTTGGCGATGTCGATTTCGGCGATACCGGTAGCGGCCTTGATCGGACGGATATCGATGATGCACTCGTGCGCCACGCGACCGTTCTTGCCCGTGTACAGCAGCGGGTAGTGCGGCGCGAGCTTCGTGGCCACATAGTTGGCGTTGAAGATGGCCGTTTCGGTCACTTGCTTGAGGCCTTTGCCGCCGAGCATGGTGATGTACATCCACGAGATCGGCAGAATCGAGGCCGAACCCCACGGGGCTGCGGAAACAGCGCCCTGACCACCGTGCGGGCCATTGATCGGCTGCACCACGTGGTTAGCCATGAACGGAGCCAGATGGGACTTCAGGCCGATCGGGCCCATGCCCGGTCCGCCGCCGCCGTGCGGGATGGCGAAGGTCT
>CAZZDF010000222.1:0-3617 GCA_964652915.1 uncultured Propionivibrio sp.
TTGAAGGCTGATCTTTGCTCCTCGTGGCGCCACGCATTACAGCATGCACGGCGCGGAACCAAGAGAATTAACCAATACCATTGAGACCACCGCCGTGAATCCGACCACTCAAGCAACGCCGACTCAGCCCACGCCCGGAGAACCCCCATCCGCAAAACGCTTCCACTTGCCGAAGCTGTACGTGATATGCACCGGCCTGTTGCTCATCGTCCCACTCATTCTGACCCTGATCGTCGGCATTCGCATTCCCCAGATCGAACGCGAAGCATTCGCCAACCTGAACGCCATTTCCCGCCTGAATGCCGGACAGATCGAAAGCTGGATCGACGAACGCGACGCCAACCTCGGCGTCATCGCCAACAACCCGCTCTTCGTCGAACATATTGCCGAGTGGCAAACCACAAGCGACGAAGCGCTACGCCAGATGCTTCTCAACAACCTGAGCGCCATCCGCAGTACCTACGACTATGTCGCAATTCAGG
Organism: uncultured Propionivibrio sp.; assembly: GCA_964652915.1. Classification (GTDB taxonomy): domain Bacteria; phylum Pseudomonadota; class Gammaproteobacteria; order Burkholderiales; family Rhodocyclaceae; genus Propionivibrio. The sequence continues at coordinate 483 of CAZZDF010000222.1, forward strand.
TGCTTGATACTCAAGGCCGGGTCATCACCGAATCAAACAAACAAGCACACCAAATCATTTCCGAGGACGAAATCAAAAAACTTCTCCCGGAAGCCGCAACCGGAATCGGCGTAAAACACAGCAAGCTGATTCGGTGCAGCGAAGGCGATCCGGTCATGGGCTTTGTAACCGCGCTGTTCCGAGAGCAGGATCGGGAGAAAGTGCTCACCGGTTTTGTTGTCACCTTTGCCAGTCTCACCCAGTACTCCTTCCCGAACATCGAGCAATGGCCAACGGCCAGCCAAAGCGGCGAAAACCTGCTGGTACAGCGCGATCAGGACGATGCGCTCTATCTGAGCCACGTACGTCACAAAGACGCCCCCCCCTTGAGCATGCGCGTACCCCTTAGCCAGACAGAAATGCCGGCGGTACGCGCAATCCTCGACAACAAGGCGGGCGAAATGAAGGGCAAAGACTACCGCAATGAGCCGGTGCTCGCCGCCTATCGCCCGATCGGTAGAACTTCCTGGTATCTGATTACAAAAATCGACCGCAGCGAAATCCTGGCGCCCCTCTGGCAAACGGTCCTCTGGCTTACTCCGGTCGCCCTCATTGCCGTACTGATCATCATGTGGGCCATGCTCGCGCTCTGGCGACAACGAGAAAAAACCCAGCGCTACTACTTGCAGGCTGAGCAATCCCGATCCAACCAGATCGAACAGAATTTTTTCAACATGCCTTTCATTGGCATGATCATCGTCGATCCGCAAACACGGCGCTTCCTCAAGATCAACGAACAAACCTGTGTTCTCACCGGCTATTCGCGCGAAGAACTGCGGCACGTCACTTGGCAAGAGCTGACGCATCCGGATGATCTGCAAGACGCTTACGATCAGATCAAACGAGTAGTTCGCGGCGAGATCGACACGGCGGCCTTTGAACAACGCATCATTCGCAAAGATGGCTCAACGGTTTATGTTGATGCCGACGTGAAGGCCATAAGAACTCCCGATGGCCGTCTCGATTACCTGATCGGCACGGCACAAGACATTACCGCCCGAAAAATGCAGGAGATGGCGCTAAGCGTTGCCAACACCCAGCTCAAGCTCAGCCAGGCCGAACTGAAGGCACAAAACGACACCTTGCGTCAGGCGCAAAGTGCCTTGCGTAGCAGTATCGAGCGCTATGAGGCAATCAGCCAGACCTCCAATGACGCAATGATCAATTCTGACAGTCACGGCAATATTGTGGCCTGGAACCCCGGCGCGGAAAGAATCTTTGGTTATACAGCGGAAGAAATAATCGGCCAGCCACTAGCGAAACTGATGCCACAACGCTACCGTGAAAAGCACCTGGCGCATCTGGAACGCGCGCTGACCGGCGAAGGCCCGAACGTAATCGGCAAAGTGGTGGAACTGACTGCACTGCACAAAGATGGTCGGGAATTTGATATCGACATTTCTCTATCGTGCTGGGAAGTCGCCGAAGGAATGTTCTTTACCTCAACGATCCGCGACATCACGCAGCGCAAGAAGACCGAGCAGACACTGCACATGCTCTCGGAAGCCATCCGTCAAAGCCCGGAATCAATCGCCATTACCGACGCCGAAGCGCGCATCGAATTCGTCAACGAAGCCTTCCTCGCGCACACCGGTTACACCATGGAAGAAGTCATCGGCCAAAATCCGCGCGTACTCAATTCCGGAAAAACGCCGCGCGAATCGTACGCCGCCATGTGGGATTCGCTGAAGCGCGGCGAACCCTGGAAAGGCGAGTTCTACAACAAGCGCAAGGATGGAACCCTGTTCATCGAATTCGCGACGGTTGCTCCGATCAAACAGGCCGACGGAACGATCACACACTACGTCGCGGTCAAGGAAGACATCACCGAGAAAAAACGTCTGGGCGAAGAACTCGACAACTACCGTTTCCACCTCGAAGACGAAGTCGACCGGCGCACGGCGCAACTGGCCGAGGCACGGATTCAGGCCGATGCGGCCAACGTGGCGAAAAGCGCCTTCCTGGCCAATATGAGCCATGAAATCCGCACCCCGATGAACGCCATCGTCGGTCTTACCCATCTGCTGCGCGCCAGCGACCCGACGCCCAGACAGCTCGATCGCCTGATAAAGATCGAAGGCGCCGCCGCCCACCTGCTTGAACTGATCAACAACATTCTCGATCTCTCCAAGATCGAAGCGGAAAAAATGGAGCTTGACGAAGTCGATTTCAACCTCGAATCGATCTTCGACAACGTTCGCACAATGGTCACCAATCAGGCTCGCGAAAAGCGCCTGCCAATCATTGTCGACCTCGATGCCGTACCACGCTGGCTGCGCGGCGATGCCGCCCGTCTGCGTCAGGCGCTGCTCAACTACGCGGCCAACGCCGTCAAATTCACCGAGCACGGCGAAGTAACCCTGCGCGCACGCCTGCAGGAAGAAGACGAGCACAGTCTGATGCTGCGTTTTGAAGTCGAAGACACCGGGATCGGCCTTGCCCCCGAAAAACTGGACACTCTGTTCAAGCTCTTCCAGCAGGCCGACACCTCGACCACCCGAAAATATGGCGGCACCGGCCTCGGGCTGGCTATCACCATGAAACTGGCGGAGTTGATGGGGGGCCAGGTCGGCGTCGAAAGCGAGCTCAATCGCGGCAGCGTCTTCTGGTTTACCGCCCGGCTCAAGCGCGGGATCGGCCTCATGCCGACCGAAGCCATCATCAAATCCGACGACCATGAAACCGAGTTACGAAAGAACTACAGCGGCCAGAAGATACTGCTGGCCGACGACGTCGATCTCAATCTCGAGGTTGCCCAGTTGCTCCTGCACGGCATCGGGCTCGAAGTGGATTCGGCAAGAAACGGCCGCGAAGCGGTCGACAAGGTTCGTACCTCGGCCTACGACTTGATTTTGATGGACGTTCAGATGCCGATCATGAACGGCCTTGAGGCAGCCCGCGCAATCCGCGAAATGTCGGGTCGCTCGCATACCCCGATCGTTGCCATGACCGCCAATGCTTTCGATGAAGACCGGGAAAACTGTCTGGAAGCCGGGATGAACGATTTTCTGACCAAGCCGGTCAATCCCGAGACCCTCTACCAATGCTTGCTCAAGTGGCTTCCGCGCCCGAGTAATGCGAACGAAGGCCAGGACA
>CAZZDF010000223.1:0-3594 GCA_964652915.1 uncultured Propionivibrio sp.
CGCGCGCACTGTGCACGCGCGAGCGGGCTTCGATGACCCGTTGCAGGGTGTCCTGTTCGAATTGTTTGTATTGTTTGCATACTTCGACCAGCTTGGGGAGCTCGTCGTGACGTTGCTTGAGTAGCACGTCGATATTGGCCCATGCCTTGGCAACACCGTGTTTGAGCGCCACCAGCCCATTGTAGAGCATGATGCCGTAAAGGAAAACGACGGCGAGGGCGCCGAGGAGAAGAATGTTGGCGATACTCATGGAAATTTCCTTTTGGCTGGATTGGGCGTTTTCGGACTAAGCGTTTTGCTCCGGTGTTTGGGCAATGCTCTTGAAATGTTCAGCGGCTTCTTCGGGGATTTCCAGGCGTGCGAGCAGCGTTTCACGGTCGATGTGCAGGAGTTTTTCGATACCCGCCAGGTCGTCGGGCAAGCCGGCGTCGTTCCAGTCGTTGGCCGAGTGGCGGGCGAGGTTGACCGCCAGAATGACGTTGCGCACGCGTGGCAGTTCGGCATTGGCGTCGTCCATCAGGGTGCTGAGCAGTTCCGGAAGCCCCCAGGCATGGCAGAGCGCTTGCTGAAGGTCGAACAGGCGGATACCGAGAACCTGTTCCTGAGCAGTTGAACTGCGCAGCGTCTTGTCGGCTTGCTGCAGGTTGCGGATCTCGATGGCCAGTTTGGGGGCAAAGCACCACAGCAGAATTTCGGCCAGATCGTGCAGCAGTGCGGCCAAAGCGACTTCTTCAACGTTCATGTCATGGCGTTCGAAGGCCCAGCTGTGGGCGTAGCGCGATGCCCGCTGAACCCGGCGAATCACCTGCAGTAGTCCGAGTAGCGCTTGCGGTTCACTCTTCAGCGTGGTTTCCAGCGTGAGTGGTGCTTCGAATTTTCTGAAGAATGGGTTGATGCCCAGCATCATGATCGCGTTGCCGATCGTGGTGATGTCCGAGCGCAGGCGATTGCCGCTAAGTGATTGAATATAGGCTAAAACACGGACGGCCATCAACGGATCTTGCAGTACGATCGTGGCGATATCGCCGCCGCTGATGTCGTCGACGTTCTGGCGCGCTTCTTCGAGCCGCCGCGCGGTCTGGCGCAGAACCGGCATTTCTTCCGCACTGAAAAAATCAACCCAGGCATCAAGGTCAGGTAGTGGTTCGGTTAGCATAAGCACAAACCTCAAAAAGCACTCGAAAAAAACACGCTAGTTGCTTGATTCTAAAAAAGCAAGTTGTGTTTCTTCATGTTACTCGCTGCCTTGGCTGTCTGCAAGCGCTACAAAGCCTCCTGAATCCCTTTTGCTGATCAGTGTGTTGCATTTCCCAAGCTGTTTTGTGGCGCTTTCGGTTCGCCGATTTACAGCTCGCCAGTCGATCCGTATGATGCGCTGAAAGCAAACAGGAGCGGGGTGATCTGATGAATCTTGAAAAAGTGGTATTCGGGTTTTTTGTCATTTTGGCGTGCACGCTCAACTTTGGATTCGTTATCGGCGATATCGGGAACGACGCCTTGCATCATCCGGCGCATCTCTTTGCGGCCGTGGTGGTCAATCTGATTGCTCTGGTGATGAAATTCGGTGATCGAACCCATATCGGCGCAACGCACCTGGCAACCAGTCTGGTGGCCATGTTGCAGTTGTTTGCGGCGGCATTTGTCTGGATGTGGCACGTCAATATCAATCATCTGCCGATGTCAGTCGAAACCATGGCGACCATCGTTTCGTTGAGCGGAGGGGCGTTGATTGCCAACCTGATTTCGGTGGTTTTGCTGGTTAGCGAAACTTTGCGGCAGACGCGCTGACTCGGTTTCTGGCGTGAACGACATCCTGTTCGTTATCCTGCGCCGGCTGCGCCGGCCGCTGATTGTTCTCATCATCGCCTATGCGGTGTCGGTATGGGGGTTGGTGTTGATTCCCGGCGTGGACAAGGAAGGAAACGTCGTTAACCTGGGGTTTTTTCACGCCTTTTACTTCATCAGTTATACGGCGACAACCATCGGTTTTGGTGAGCTGCCGTACGAGTTCACCGATGCGCAGCGTGCCTGGACCATCTTCTGCATTTACGGGTGTGTGGTGTCCTGGGCCTATGCGCTCGGCAGCATTTTTCATTTGTCGCAGGACCAGACTTTTCGCGAGGCGATTACGCGGCGCCGGTTTGCCTTGCGAGTCGCGGCGCAGCAGGAACCGTTCATCCTGATTGTCGGTTATGGGCAGAGCGGCATCATGCTCGCCAGAATGCTCGATCGGATGGGCTGGCGCATGGTGATTGTCGAATTGCGCAGTAATCGGGCGGCGAGCATCGAGATCAGCGAATTCGAGCATCATCCGAAGTTTCTGGCCGGCGATGGGCGTTTGCCGGATGTGCTGGTCGATGCCGGGGTGACGCATCGCAAATGTGTGGCGATGGTGGCGCTGGCGGGTAACGATGAAACCAACCAGTCGGTGGCGATTTGCGGAACCGTGCTTAATCCTTCAGTGCGGATCATTGCGCGGGTGCATACGCCGATCGCCAAGGCCAATCTGGAGTCTTTCAAGAACATCGAGTTGATCAATCCGTATGAACTTCTCGCCCGGAATATCGGGCTTGATCTGTGTAATCCAGAAAAGCAGCATGTGATGTGGTGGTTGTCGGGTTTGCCCGGCGGGCAACGCCCAGATCCGTTGAATTTGCCGCGAGGCCATTGGGTGGTGTGCGGTAAGGGAAGTTTCGGTCGCTATATTGCGGCGGCAATGGAAACTGCCGGCGTGACCTGGTCTTTTGCCGACCTGGATTCTGGCGGATGCGATGGAGGCGTTGACGGAGATCACCATGAGAGCGCGCTCGAAGCGTTGGTTGCGGCCGGGGTTGAGCGCGCTGTCGGTCTGGTGGCTGGCACTGAAAACGATGCGATCAATCTGGCGACCGTCACCCGCGCGCGTTCGGTGAATCCCGGAATCTATGTGGTAATCCGTCAGGTGAACGCCGCTAACGCCAGTCTGATCGAGGCCGCCATGGCACCGTTACGCTTTATCCGGGCCGAGGTGGTTTCGCACAAGGCGCGAGAACTGCTGACTTCGCCGCTGTTGATCCGTTTTTTGCGCCATGTTGCCGAAGACGATGCGTTGGCAGAAAAAACGACCGCATTGCTCGTGCAGTTTGTCGGTAATAACGTGCCGTTTATGTGGGTATTCGATTGCTACACGGTTTATGCCGGGTTGAAGGAAGTCCTCGGCCCGGAAACAAACCCGCCCTTATCCATCGGTGATTTGCTGATCAACCCGGAAAACAACACCGAGCATTTGAACGCCATTCCTTTGCTGCTGTTACGCAAGAAGCAGGAATATCCGTGTCCGGACGAGAATACGCGCTTGTTGCCCGGAGACCGGATCTTGTTTGCCGGGCGGCGAAATGTGGAAGCGGTGCAGAAGCGTTTTTATCTTGAGCCGAGCCCGCTGACTTATGTGCGTACCGGGGTGGAACCGCCGCGCAGCTGGTTGTTCAAGGAAATCGGTCGAGTTTCCAGTAAGCGGGAGCAGCGCCGCCGCGTTGAAGCGATTCGCCGTGAGCGCTTGCAGCGTACTCGCTGAGGGAGTGTTGGCGACGTTTCGTTACTTGGTGTAGCGGCCGG
>CAZZDF010000224.1:0-3580 GCA_964652915.1 uncultured Propionivibrio sp.
TCATGCCCGACCTCGACGGTTTCGAGGTCGCCAAGCAGATCCGCCAGATGGAATCCCCCGGCGAATGGACGCCCATCATTTTTTTAAGCTCGCTGAACAAAGACAAGGATATTGAGGACGGAATCGCCGCCGGCGGCGACGACTACCTGCTCAAGCCGGTCAGCGAAGTCGTGCTGGGAGCAAAGATGCGCGCCATGCAACGCATCATCCAGATGCGCCAGTCCCTGCTCGTTCTGACCCGCAAGCTCGACTCGGCCAATCAGGAACTGAAACGCCTGACCTCGCTCGACGGCTTGACCGGAATTGCCAATCGCCGTCACTTCGACGAAGTGCTCGAACGCGAATGGCGGCGCGCCATGCGGCAAGGCGATGAGCTGTCGATTCTGATGTGCGATATCGATTTCTTCAAGCTGTATAACGACACCTATGGACACCAGGCCGGAGACGAATGCCTGTGCAAGGTGGCCGGTGCGCTCACCTCCACCATGGATCGGGGCGGCGATCTGCTGGCGCGCTATGGCGGCGAAGAATTCGTTGCCGTCCTGCCGGGAACCTCGCTCAGCGGCGCGTCACATGTCGCTGCCCAGATGCGCAAGGCAGTTAACGAATTGAAACTTGAACACGCCAGTTCTCCGTATGGCCACGTTTCGGTAAGCTTCGGTGTCGCTTCTGCCGTGGCCATGCCGGAAACCGATCCGCAAAACATTGTCGGCGCGGCCGACCGCGCCCTTTACCGGGCCAAAAACGCCGGACGAAATCGCGTTTTCCAGACCACCTCGCTCGACCCCGAGTAGGCAAAGGACCAAGAATCATGGCTGCCGCACCATACTCCATCCTTATTGTCGATGACAACGACCTGATGAGAACTCTGCTGCGCGGCATTCTGCGTAGCGAAGCCTTTCAGCTCATCTCCGAAGCCAAGAACGGCGCGCTCGCCCTGGAATCCATTGAAAAATCAAAACCCGACATCGTATTCCTGGACGTGATGATGCCGGAGATGGGCGGCCTTGAAGCGCTGCAAGCAATCAAGGCCAAGTACCCGGAAATCATCGTGATCATGATCACCGGCAATCCCAGCGCCGAAAACGTCAAGGAGTCAATCGAAGGCGGCGCTGGCGGTTTCATCGTCAAACCTTTCAATTCCGCGAAAGTAATCGACACGCTGGCACGCGCCATTCAGACGGCTAAATCGAAAGCACCCGCTGCCAAGAACGGCTGAGCAACGCTTCCGCCTCACCACTCTCCCCGGTTCGTACGCAAGGCCATGCCGTCCATTAGCAGTTGCTTCTTTTTATCTTATTTATTAGAATAGTCTAATATTCTAAAGACGCAATATTCTTTCGCCGCACGTTTCGATACCCAGATTGCCTGACGGCTCCACCCGACGCGATCAATCGAGACGCCCCAGCAGCCAAAGAAGCGTTGCTCGTCTTCCAACCAGATTTTATTAGCGAGAGAGCATCATGAAAGCCATCATCATCGGCGGCGTCGCCGGCGGCGCAACGGCCGCAGCCCGATTGCGCCGCAACAGCGAAGCGGCGGACATCGTCCTCGTCGAGCGCGGCCCGTATATCAGCTTTGCCAACTGCGGCCTGCCCTACCACATCTCCGGTACCATCGCCGAACGCCAGCAGCTTCTGGTGACCAGCGCCCAAGCCTTTTCCGAGCGCTATCGCATCGACGTGCGCGTCAGAACCGAAGCCATCGCCATCGACCGGGCCAATAAAACCGTACGCCTGCGCAATCTCGAAACGGGCGCCGAATACTACGAAGCCTATGACCGCCTGCTGCTCTCGCCTGGTGCCGAACCGATCCGCCCGCGCCTGCCGGGCATCGAATCGGAACGGATTTTCGGTTTGCGCAACATCCCCGATCTCGACCGCATCATGCAGCACCTTGACGCCGCGAAGCCACGCCGAGCGGTGGTAATCGGCGGCGGCTTCATCGGCATCGAGGTCGCCGAAAACCTGCACGAACGCGGCCTGTTCGTCACCCTCGTCGAAGGCGCCGACCAGATTCTGGCCCCCTTCGACCCGGAAATGGCCGCCATCGTGCATGCGCACATGCGCGAAAAAGAGGTCGAACTCTACCTTTCGGCCAAGGTCGAGCAGTTTGAGGAAAAGCCCGACCATACGCTCGTCTTTCTCGACAACGGCAAACGCCTGCAGGCCGACATGGTCATTCTGGCCATCGGTGTGCGTCCAGAAACCACGCTGGCGCGCGCCGCCGGACTGGAAATCGGCAACACCGGCGGCATTCGCGTCACCCCCCATCTGCAAACCAGCGACCCGTCGATCTACGCGGTGGGCGACGCCATCGAGGTCACGCAAACCCTCTCCGGCAAGCCCGCATTGATCCCGCTGGCCGGCCCGGCCAACCGGCAAGGCCGGATCGCCGCCGACAACATGCTCCATGAAGCGCAAATCGAATACAAGGGGACGCAGGGCACCGCCATTCTCAAAGCCTTCGACCTGACCGCCGCTTCCACCGGGCTCAACGAAAAGCAGTTGCGCGCCGCCGGCGTGCCCTTCCTGCGCACCATCACGCACGGCGGTTCGCATGCCTCCTACTATCCCGGCGCCATGCCGCTCTCCCTGAAGCTGATCTACTCGCCGGAAGGAAGGATTCTCGGCGCGCAGGCGGTTGGTGCCGCCGGGGTGGACAAACGCATCGACGTTATCGCTACGGCCATCCATGCCGGACTATCGGTCGACGATCTGGCCGATCTCGAACTCGCCTACGCACCACCCTTCAGTTCGGCCAAGGACCCGGTCAATATTGCCGGCTACGTGGCAGGCAACGTCTTGCGCGGGGAGATGGCCGCAATCAGCTGGGACGAACTCAAGGCGCTGAAGCCGGAAGAAATACAGCTGATCGACGTACGCACGGCGGACGAGTTCGGACTCGGCAGCATTCCCGGGGCGCGAAACATCGACTTGCACCGGTTGCGCGAGCGGATCTCGGAAATTGCGCGCGACAAGCCGGTCATTGTCTATTGCCAGATCGGACTGCGCGGCTACCTGGCTTCGCGTATTCTCGAACAGGCCGGTTTTGCCGACGTACGGAACCTCTCCGGCGGCTACAAGACCTGGGCCTGGGCTGTCGACAAGCAATCCAACCCGGATATCTTCGATTACGAAGACATCAAGCGCCGCGACCCGAACGAAGGCGCCCCCCTCCCCCCATCATGCAGCAGCGCCGTTTCGCTGACCGGCCGGCGGCAACGGCTCGATGCCCGTGGGCTGCAATGTCCCGGCTCGATTCTCAAGGTCTTCAAGGCGATGGCGGCATTGAACGTCGGCGACGAGCTGGAAATCGTGTCGACCGATGCGGCCTTCGGGCGCGACATCCGCGCCTGGGCGAACAAGACCGGCCACGCCCTGCTCGACGTCAAGACCGAGAAAGGCATCATTACCGCCGTGCTGCGCAAAGGAGAAGAAACGAGCGCAAACGGGACGACAGACAGCCCCCGCTGCGCGGAAAGCCACAAGGAGCAGACAACGCTGGTCGTTTTCTCCGCCGACCTCGACAAGGTCATGGCCAGCCTGATCATCGCCAACGGTGCCATGGCCATGGGCAA
>CAZZDF010000225.1:0-3574 GCA_964652915.1 uncultured Propionivibrio sp.
GTTCAAGCCGCAGCGCCGAATTCTGGAAACCGACATGCCAAGCGCGGAATCGCGTTTGCAAATCCTCGCCATGGCAATCCGCAAACTGAACGAGGCCGGATACGTCTTCATCGGCATGGATCACTTTGCCAAGCCAAACGATGAACTGGCTATCGCGCAAAGGGAAGGGCGTTTACATCGAAACTTTCAGGGCTATTCGACGCATTCGGATTGTGACATGATGTCCTTCGGCATTTCTTCAATCAGCAAAATTGGGAGGGCTTACTATCAGAACGTGAAGACGCTGGACGAGTACTATGCCCTGCTTGACAATGGGGTCTTGCCTGTCTATCGTGGGATTGAATTGAATGATGACGACATCGTCAGGCGTTCGGTTATTCAGGCATTGATGTGCCATTTTGAGCTGTCGATGGCGCTTGCTGAAGACTCATTCGGAATCAGTTTTGAAACCTATTTCGCCCGTGAGTTGACTGCTTTGCGTGAAATGGAGCAAGCTGGGTTACTCCGCGTTGAAGCGAGGCGGGTTGTGGTGCTACCCGCAGGACGAATGCTGGTCAGGGCGATTTCGATGGTGTTTGATCGATTTTTGTACGCTGACGGTGAAGCCAAGCGTTACTCGAGGGTAATATAGACTTTGTTGAATACTTTGGTCGTTAGAGTGTTTTGTACTCCTTCGACCGAATTCATGAATCGTCTTTTTTTGGCAGGAGATATCACATGAAAACAGGTCTTTGTGGAAAATTGCTGTTAGCCGTTCTGGCAACATGCCTGTCCAGCCTATCCTTTGCAAAAGGGAAAACCTATACGGTTGGCGTTGAGGACTATGAGAACTTTCTGCCGTACTCCCAATACAAGAACGACGTTTATTCCGGCTTGGGTAAAGAGATCCTCGACCTCTTTGCCAAGAAAAAAGGCTACGTTTTCAAATATGAAGCCTATCCGCTGAAGCGCGTTGATGGGCTTTTCCTGGCTGGCAAGCTTGATTTCCGCTTCCCCGACAATCCCTACTGGGTTGCCGATGAGAAGAAAGGCTTGGATATCAAATACACCCCGATTCTCAAATTTACCGATGGCGTTCTGGTTCTGCCGAAAAACAAGGGGAAAGGTATTGCCAATCTGAAAAAGCTAGGGATGCCTTTGGGGTTCACGCCTTACGAGTATCTTGATCTGGTTAAAGAAGGAAAAATAGCCCTGTTTGAAAATCCGGGTTATGACGGCCTATACCAGCAAGTGTTGTCCGGAAAGATTGACGGCGCCTATGCCAATACACGGGTCGCCAGATACTATTGGAACAAGATCAAGGGAATCAATGAATTCCCGGTCGTTTATGACCCGGATTTGCCGCGCACGACTGACTTCTATCATATTTCTTCGATTAAATATAAGAACATCATTGAAGAGATTGAAGCCTTTATGAAGGACGATGCCAACAAGGCCGCCATTGAGGAATTGAAGCGGGTTTACAAGTTCGACAAAGAGGAATAATCGCAGTCCGTGTAGCGTTTTCTTCACCCTGTGGCGGAATCATGGCAATGAATCATGAAATCTCCGCCATAGGGTGAATTGGTTTTTCATGCAATTCAGCCAAGGATTTTTCATGAAGACCATTTGTTGCAGCCGATGCATCTTTGCGCTTTTTTTCATGGCATTCGGCGGAGCGTCCTGTGCCAACGAACGTATTTATACGGTTGGCGTCGAGGATTTCGAGGACTTTCTGCCTTACTCCCAATACAACAAAGGAATATATTCCGGTCTTGGCAAAGACATTCTTGAGCTGTTTGCCAAGAAAAAGGGCTACACCTTTGTCTACAAGCCCTATCCCGTAAAACGTCGCGACTTTTTGTTTTTTTCTGGTTCTCTCGATTTTCAATATCCGGACAACCCGTATTGGGTCGCGCACGAAAAAGAAGGGCTCAATATAAAGTATGCGCCGATCCTGCCTTTTACCGATGGCGTTGTGGTTCTGCCGAAAAACAAAGGAAAAGGTATCGAGCATCTCAAGAAACTGGCAATGCCCATAGGCTTTACGCCATTCAAATATCTCGGCTTGATTGGCGAAGGCAAGATCAAAATATTCGAGGCCTATCGCTACACAGAACTATACAATTACGTGCAGCGGGAAAGAGTGGATGGCGCTTATGTCAATACACAGGTAGCCAAGTACCATTTCAGTCAATATAAAAATGCCGGCGATATGCCGATTGTTTTCGATCGCAGCTTGCCATACTCCACCGGTTTTCACTGCATCTCATCAATAAAGTATCCAAAAATCATCAGTGAAATCGAGGCATTTCTTAAAGATGAAAAAAACAAAGCGGTGATTGATGAATTGAAGCGGGCGCATAAGTTCGAGCACGAAGAGTTAATCTAATTATTGTTTTATTTGTCACAATATTTTCATTAGCAATGAAATACGAACATTTTAGATCATGGATTATCCGGTTATATAACCTGGTTTCCAAGGGGAAGGCATGAAGATCATCCGCAGCATAAAGTGCGTTCATGCATTGCTCCTGCTCATTTTTTTCGGCGTCGCTCATGCTGAAGGCCGCAGTTATACTATTGGTGTTGAAGACTTCGAGAACATTCTCCCTTATTCACAATACTCAAACAATGTCTATAGCGGCTTGGGTAAGGATATTCTCGACCTTTTTGCGAAAAAGAAGGGCTATACCTTCATATACAAGGCCTATCCGGTAAAACGGGCGAATTCCATGTTTTTTGCCGGCGAACTCGATTTTCGCTTTCCTGACAATCCTTATTGGGTAGCCGATCAAAAAACCGGAATCAACATAAAGTACGCACCGGTACTCGGTTTTACCGACGGTATTGTGCTTTTACCAAAAAACAGGAACAAGGGAATTGAAAACCTGAAGAAACTTGGGATACCTACCGGATTTACCCCTTACAAGTATCTTGGGCTGATCAATGAAGGGAAAATAAAACTATTCGAGGCATACCGATACAATGAGTTATACCATCAGGTAATTGCCGGAAGAGTTGATGGGGCGTACGTGAATATCAAGGTTGCACGATTCTATTTCAGCCAGATCAAAAAATCGGACGATTTGCCGGTGGTATTCGATCCCAGCCTGCCGCATTCAACGGGATTTCATTATCTTTCTTCGATCAAGCACCCGGAAGTCATCGCCGAACTTGATACGTTCCTGAAAGACGCCAACAACAAGCCGGCAATCGAAGAACTGAAGCGGGCTTATCACTTTGACCGTGAGGACTGAAGCCAGCTTGTTCAGGGGGTTACGGCTTGAGCAGTCATCCACTGACAAAGCCAAGGAACTGTTCTTTTCCTGGAAAAAGCTTGAACAACACTCGCCAAACTTAGCGGCATTCGCGCAAATACTCCTCGAATCGCTCGATCGGCAACGGACGGCAGAAATAATAGCCTTGATAGGCTGAACAGCCACTGTTTGCCAGGAAGTCTCGTTGCGCTTCGGTTTCAACTCCTTCAGCAATGACGCCAAGGCCGAGGCTATGACCCAATGCCAAGATGAGGGTCGGCCGGGATTCATGTAAAAAACAGCAAAAAGCAGCTTAACTATTTGTTTCGTCTTCG
>CAZZDF010000226.1:0-3573 GCA_964652915.1 uncultured Propionivibrio sp.
CCCACGGCGTCTCGCAGTGCCTCGGCACCGCTGGCTGCGTGCCGTTGGCAGATGTTGTGTGGGTCAAGTTGTGCAAAAAGGGGATTGGGTATTTGGTTGATCCTTATGCGGCTGTCGATGTCGCGGAGGGCGCAGCCCGGAGCGGTGCCGACAGCGCGCGGCCACTTCAGGCGACCAGTCTCAACAACTCCTTTTCTGTTCCGCAAGGAACGTCATGTTCAGATAGCGATTTTCCCCGAGCCAGGTTTCGTGCGTCTCGACGCACAGGGCACGAACAACCTGACGTCAACCAAGGCCATCTATAAACGGCGCAAGGAAACCGTGGAATGCAGCTTTGCCGATGCCAAGAAATTGCATGGGCATCGCTATACCCGCTATCGCGGATTTGCCAAAGTCCGCGCCAATACCTACTGGGCGGGGCTTGCCAACACATGAAAAAGATCGCCCGCCTGCTGGCGCGTGCTTTATTGCGCTCCTTGAACCATCGGGCGCAGCACACAAGCTGCGTACATCGCTTTCTCAAGCTTTTTGCGCTCCATTCAACTGAAACATCTTCTGCATCACGCCTTCCCATTAATCACCACCACTACATAAAAAAACCCCGCCTTCCAAAAAAGACGTTGTTCGTCAGCCGCCTAAAAACGCTTCGCGTTCCCCTCCCGCGAATCCCTTTGCCCACAAGCTCCACAGACCATCATTCATTGATATAAATCCTTCAAAACAGAACATATAAAACACAGAGTTCGCTGAGAAAAAAACAAAACAAGAACGCCATTGACCCTGAAATCATCGGTTGAAACACGAAAAGCCCTCCATCCTTCGAGCAACCCGCTACACAGGTGTGTCGAAGGGCATTGGCAATCACAACAGAGGTTTTCAGGTTGAATGACTGAGCTTTTCTCTGCGCTCTCAGCACCTCGGCGTTCTCTGTGTTGAACGTAGTTTGATCAGCGCTGCGCTTCCGATTCCGGCTTTTCGGTCGTCTTGTCTGCTGCCGCGCGCTCCGGAATCTGGACGAAGATCTCGTCCTGTTTGATCATGCCAAGCTCATAACGCGCCAGTTCTTCAATAGCGTCGTAGCCCTGTTTGAGATCACGCACTTCGGCATCAAGGCCAGCGTTGCGGACTTCCAGCTTTTTGTTGTTTTCTTTTTGCTGCTCGAGCTGATTGTCCACATCCCACACGCGCAACCACCCCCCCTTGCCTACCCAAAGCGGATACTGCAAAAGAACGAGCAAGGCGACCAGCGCGACAGAGAGCCAGCGCATCGATTCAGAAGAGTGTGACGCGTGACAAGTCGGAAAGAAAGCCGGTGACAGGAATATCACCGGCACTCATCACGCCCACTTCAGCGGCTCAGCGGAGATTGTAGAAAGCTTCACGGCCCGGATAGCCGGCCGTATCGCCGAGATCTTCTTCGATCCGCAGCAACTGGTTGTACTTGGCAATCCGGTCGGAACGCGACAGCGACCCGGCCTTGATCTGCAGAGCGTTCATCCCGACAGCGATGTCGGCGATGGTGCTGTCTTCAGTCTCGCCCGAGCGGTGCGAAATCACTGCGGTGTAACCGGCGCGCTTGGCCATTTCGATGGCGGCAAAGGTCTCGGAAAGCGTACCGATCTGATTGATCTTGATCAGGATCGAATTGGCAATACCCTGCTTGATGCCTTCCTTGAAAATCCGCGTATTGGTCACAAACACGTCATCGCCAACGATCTGGATCTTCTTGCCCAGACGCTCGGTCAGCAGTTTCCAGCCATCCCAGTCGCCTTCGGCCATGCCATCCTCGATCGAAACAATCGGGTAATTCTCGGCCAGGTTCGCCAGATAATCGACCAGCTGTTCCGAAGTCAGCTGTAGCCCCTCGCCGGCCAGATGGTACTTGCCGTCCTTGTAAAACTCGGAAGCCGCACAATCCAGACCAATCAACACATCCTCACCGGGGAAATAACCCGCCGCTTCAATGGCCTGAACGATCAGTTGCAAGCCCTCGGCATGGCTGCCAAGGTTCGGCGCAAAACCGCCCTCGTCGCCCACGGCCGTTGAAAAACCCTTCTTGTCGAGCAGTTTCTTCAGCGCATGGAAAACCTCGGCTCCGCAACGCAACGCTTCGCGGAACGAATTCTGGCTCACCGGCAGAATCATGAATTCCTGAAAATCGAGGCTGTTATTGGCGTGCTCGCCACCGTTGATAATGTTCATCATCGGCACCGGCATCTGCATCGGACCGGAGCCGCCAAAGTAGCGATACAACGGCAGACCGGACTCTTCAGCCGCCGCCTTGGCCACCGCCATCGACACGGCCAGCAGCGCATTGGCGCCCAAGCGTGACTTGTTCTCCGTGCCGTCAAGCTGGATCAGGGTCTGATCGATGAAAGCCTGTTCCTGCGCATCGAGGCCGATGATCGCCTCGGCAATCTCGGTATTGACGTTTTCTACGGCCTGCATGACGCCTTTGCCGGAATAACGAGTCTGGTCGCCATCGCGCAATTCGATCGCCTCGCGCGATCCCGTCGAAGCCCCGGACGGCACGGCGGCTCGCCCCATAACCCCGGACTCCAGCAAAACATCGCACTCAACCGTGGGATTGCCACGGGAATCAAGGATTTCACGGGCCACAACGTCAACAACTGAGCTCATATTTTTTCCTTTATCTTCAAAGATAATGACAGCAAACCTTCAGTCGCCCGCAAGGGCATTGCGCATCGAACACAGCCAGTGATTATCGCATTTCCTCAAAGCCAGTGTTCTTCACCAGACGATCCATCGCCACCAGTGACGACAACAGCCTTTCCATGCGATCCAGCGGCCAGCTATTCGGACCATCGGAAAGCGCTTTTTCGGGGCACGGATGCGTTTCCATGAACAAACCGGCGATACCCGACGCCACCGCCGCCCGCGCCAAAACCGGCACGAACTCACGTTGCCCGCCCGATGACGTCCCCTGCCCGCCGGGCAATTGCACCGAATGCGTGGCATCGAAAACCACTGGGCACGCCGTCTCGCGCATGATCGCCAGACTGCGCATATCGGAAACCAGATTGTTGTAGCCGAAGGAAACACCGCGTTCGCAAACCATGATGGTGTCTGCACCGCCATTGGCTTCCTTGGCTTTGGCGACAACGTTTTTCATGTCGCCCGGTGCCATGAACTGGCCTTTTTTGATGTTCACCGGCTTGCCGCAAGCGGCCACGGCATGGATGAAATCCGTCTGCCGACACAAAAAGGCCGGCGTCTGCAGCACATCGACCACCGCCGCAACAGAGGGGATATCCACCTCGGTATGCACATCGGTGAGTACCGGCACGCCAATCTGGCGCCGGACTTCGGCAAGAATGCGCAGTCCTTCGTCAACCCCCGGCCCACGCGGCGACTTGCCCGAACTGCGATTGGCCTTGTCATACGAGGCTTTGAAGAGGTATGGCACGCCCAGACGGGCGCAGATTTCCTTCATCTGCCCGGCCACCTCAAGACAAAGTTCCAGCGACTCTGCAGTGCACGGCCCGGCAATCAGGAAAAACGGCTGATCCAGACCGGCTTCAAAGTCGCACAACCTCATGCTTTGGCCTTGTT
>CAZZDF010000227.1:0-1084 GCA_964652915.1 uncultured Propionivibrio sp.
GGGTTGGCGGATACGGTGCAACTGACCAAGCCATCGCTCTCGGAAGAACAGCACGAGCTCGTCGTCGCCATGCGCAATTCGGCGATGCGCATGGCTGCGCTGGTCAACAGCCTGCTCGACATGGCGCGCCTGGAATCCGGCGCCGTGCAACTCAACCTGCAATGGCAACCGCTCGAAGAAGTCGTCGGCAGCGCAATCGCCCAATGCACTTCGGCACTCGAAGGACGAGCGCTCAGCGTCCATCTGGCGCCCGACCTGCCGCTCCTGCATCTGGACGCCGTATTGATCGAACGCGTGCTGGTCAATCTGCTAGAGAACGCCGGAAAATACACGCCTTTGCACACCCAGATCAGCATTGAGGCGCATGCCGAACCCAATAACATCGTGGTGACCGTCAGCGACAACGGCCCCGGCCTGCCGAGCGGACGCGAAGCCGCAATCTTTGAAAAGTTCGAGCGCGGCCGCAAGGAGGGCACCACTCCCGGCGTCGGCCTCGGCCTGGCCATTTGCCGCGCCATCATGCAAGCCCACGGCGGCTCGATTCGCGGCGAAACCCGGGCCACCGGCGGCGCCAGCTTCAGGCTCACACTCCCCCGCGGCGAACCGCCGAGCGACGATGGCGGCAGTTCCGGAATCGTTGAGCGCTAACACGCAACCCGTAGGTCGGCCTTCAGACCGACAGCGGCGCTTGAGCATCCAAGTCGGGCTGAAGCCCGACCTACAAGACCATCCGCAAATGTGTGAAGTCGTCACCCCGGCGAAAGCCGGGTTCCAGAGGACAATTTCCAGCTCGAACAGGGTAAATCAATAATGATCTTACGTTGTATCCTTTGTGCCCGTTGTGGTTAACTGCCTTTTTCCAAAGAAATCAGCACGACATGAGCACCCCACAAACGCATGTATTGATCGTCGAGGACGAAGCCGACATCCGGCGCTTTGTGCGCATGGCGCTGGAAAACGAAGGCTACGAGGTCTTTGAAGCGGACGGCGTCAAACGCGGCTTGATCGAAGCCGGCACGCGGCGCCCGGAAGTCGTCATCCTCGATCTGGGGCTACCGGACGGCGACGGCGTCGATTTCATCCG
>CAZZDF010000227.1:1184-3567 GCA_964652915.1 uncultured Propionivibrio sp.
CTCCACCTGACGCCGATCGAATACCGCCTGCTGACCTACCTCGCCTCCCAGCCCGACCGGGTGATTACCCACAAGCAACTGCTCAATGCCGTCTGGGGGCCGGGACACGCCGAAGACACCCACTACGTCCGCGTGCACATGGCCAACCTGCGCAAAAAGATCGAAGTCGAAGCTTCGATGCCGAAACATGTAATTACCGAAGCGGGAATCGGCTACCGTTTTGTCATGGCGGCATAGCTCTGAACAGGACATTCGGCTGTCGCGTTTGCCAACGGCAGCAATGTGGCACAATGAATGAACTGGCGAAAACGGCCAATTCCGGCCATTCAGAATATTTCTCGTAAGCGGACATTGGCCTTCTGTCCGTATGATTGAAAACCAATAAGGGAACCGGGTTTCGGTAATGCGCACAAAATTCAAAGCGTTACGTGAGGTTGGCCCGTGTTCGTATTATTAACAATACCCCGGACGTTTTTGTTCGCTATTCGTTAGAACTCATGCATCAGCCACCACTTGAACACTGGGAAAAAGTCGAACGCACAGCCCTCTTGATTGCGGCAGCGTTACTTATTGGCGTTCCTGTCATCCGCTTTTTGCTGGACTACGGAACTCCTCTCCAGCTGCTCTTTGTTCCTTTCGGCGTTTGGTGTCTCTGGCAGGCATTCTTCGAAGATCGGCTAGATGAAAACACACCTCCGTCAAATACCGAGAAAATCTTTGCAGGAACGTGGCTGTGGTTTCGCCGGTTGGCTGTCGGAACTGTTGCAGTTGTGTTTTTTTCGCTTGCAGCCCATGGCGCTTTACATTTCAGAGAGGGCGATCTTGGGGGCGTTCTCATCACGACGGCGCTCGGTCTTTTCGCACTATGGGTTGCTCTGTTTGGAGGCGGGCGTGCGCGATCAATGTCTGATGATCTGTCCGTTCACAGAAGGCGCCGCAGTCGCTACAAATGGTGGTTCTAATGAGTTCTAACTCGGCCTCAACCTCGCTCCGTTTGATCGCTGGGCGCTGCGCGATAAAGCCGCGCAGCGCCCCTTACCTTAAACATTCCTGAAGGTTCCTGAAGGTCCGCTTTTTCTTTTGCCCAAGGACAGCAAAGGGTCGTAAGCGCGAATTCACCGGCCCGGCAAGCTGTCCTTCAACGCCATTTGCAGTGGCCTATCGCCCTTCCCACCAGACGGTGAAGTTTTCTCTTGAGCCTTGCCCCCTCACCGATAGGCCACCGGCAGCGGATAGCCTCTTGCAGCCAGCATCGAGATGAGCATCCCCGGGTCGTCGGTGATGATTCCGTCCACGCCCCAGTCGATCAGTTTGCTGACCAGCGCCGCGTCGAAGGTCGTGCCGCTGTGCTCCGGCCAGGTCCAGACCACCACTTTCAAGCCGAGGCGGTGCGCTTCGTCCAGCGTTTCCTTGGTCAGCTGGGTATCCTCCGGCTCCCAGCAGGTGCCGCCGAGATCCTTGATCATCTGCGGGATGGAATTGCCGTGGTTCTTGATCAGCACGCCGCCAGTCCATAGCCCGGCCTTGGCGGGATCGGGGTCGAAAAAGCTGTTCGGCGTTCCCGGCTCGTTGTCCCACTCGGTCAGATAGGCGGTTTTGACCCGCGCGTCGAGCTTCTGCAATTCGTACAGGCAGCGCCAGTCAAACGACTGGATTTCGCTGATGCCGATAACGCCTTCATCCGCCAGAACCCGGTAAAGCGCGGCGGCAAACTGCGCCGGAGTGTAAGTCCAGTCCGGGTTCGCCGGATCGGTCTTGAATTCGATCTGAAAGCCGACCTTGCCGCCCGTCTTGGCCTTCACATAACGAATGACCTCGCGCAAGGTCGGCATGCGCACGCCATCCATCCCCAACTGCGCGGGGAAGAACTTGCTGTAGGCGCTGGCCGGGTTCATTCGCCCGACGTCGTAGGACTGAAGCTCGGCCAGGGTCAGATCCTTCGCCAGCTTCTGCTCGGTGATGAACGCGCCGTGCGCGTCGCGGACGATATCGGGATTCAGCTTGATGTCGTGCGAAACAACGATCTCGCCGTCGCGCGTCATGACCACGTCCATATCCACCCAA
Source organism: uncultured Propionivibrio sp. (assembly GCA_964652915.1). Lineage (GTDB taxonomy): Bacteria > Pseudomonadota > Gammaproteobacteria > Burkholderiales > Rhodocyclaceae > Propionivibrio. The sequence goes on from CAZZDF010000227.1 coordinate 3,249, forward strand.
TGCGTGCCGATGGCCAACGCGGCGACGTAGCCCGGCATCGCGTTTTCGGGCGCGTAGCTCCTCACCCCGCGGTGGGCATAAACCTCGACGGTTTTTTTGGCAGCCACGGCGTTACCTCCCGCCTCGCAAGCCAAAGAAAAAAGTGTCGCAACGAGCAGACCCGTAATTTGCCAAACGTTTCGCATACTCACCTCCCGTCTCATCCGCTGCCACCGTCCGGTCCTTTGCCACGCAAACCCGGCCCCCCGCTTCCATTACGTCAGGAACTCAGATATCCGACGACAACTTGCCGAAAACCTTGGCGACCGAAGCCGAATCG
>CAZZDF010000228.1:0-3563 GCA_964652915.1 uncultured Propionivibrio sp.
GTTCGCCGAGTACGGCACCGAGTACCCAGAGCAGAAACCAGCTTTCCTTGATCGCGAGTCCGATGGTTAGAGTCAGGCCAAACGGGTCTTGGGTGGTGATCCATTCGGGCGGGCTTGACCACTGCATGACCGGGGCGATCAGTCTGGCCAGCCAGCCGGATGGCGAGATCAAAAAAAATAGCCCGACGGCGAAGGCGGCGTGCGGGATCGACAGATAAACCGGGAGTCGCCGTTGCAGGCGCGACCAGGAGGCTTCCGGATAAATCTTCAGGGCAATTGCTCCGGCCAGAAGAAGCGCCAGAACGGTACTAAGCCCGGCGGAAATCAGGGTGGTCAACAGCGCTTGCGGCCATTCGTTATTGGCCCACAACGCCAGCCACACCGAAGGCGCAAGTCCCGGCGCCAGCGCCCAGTAGAGACCGGGTGCCAGTGGAATAAAGACGAGCGCCAGACCGGCGATAGCCAGCCAGCTCATGTTGGGGTGCAGGTGGTCGTTCACAACGCGCTTAGGTTGGCAGCAACAATCCAAGCCGTACTACCAAGCCACCAGGGACACAAAGTGGCACCAAGAAAAACAAGGTATTGGCTTGGTGCGTTCTTGGTGCGCTTGGTGTCGTGGTGGTTTGCATGGCTTTTCGCAGGCCGGTTAGCGCGTGCCGTAGCGTCGCAGCCACTCTTTTTCTAGCGCCTCGACCCAGCTGGCGTGTGGTTCTGCCAGGGTAGCGATGTTTTCGTTGAGTGCTCCGGGGGCTGGTTTGCTCATTGCGGCGCGCAGCGCTTCGGATAGCTTGCTTTGGTCAAGTACGCTGCCGTCTCCCCAGACTGAAATATCGGCTTTCCTGGCTTGGGCTTCGGGAGAGAGCAGGAAATTGGCAAACACCTGTGCGCCGGCTTTGGCCGTGGCGTTCGTCGGGATGGCCAGAAAGTGTACGTTGCCGATGGTTCCTCCGCTAAAGCCGAAGCTGTAGGCACTTGGCGGAAGCTGTTTGGTGGCGATCAGATTGGCCGCTTCGTTGGGGTTGAAAGTGAGCGACAGTCTGAGTTCGCCGTCGGCCAGCATTCGGTTCATTTCCGCCGCGCTGGCTGGAAAGGCTTTGCCATTGCGCCATAGCGCGGGGTGCAGCTGGTCGAGATAAGGCCACAGCGGGGTCGTTACGCGGGTAAAGGATTCGGCGGAGACCGCTTGTTGTAGCGCGGGGTCGTTGGCAGACAGTTCGATCAGGATTTGTTTGATGAAGGTGGTGCCATGAAAGTCCGGTAGCTTGGGATAGGTGACGCGCCCCGGATTGGCCTTGGCGAAGCTCAAAAGCTCGTTCGCCGAGCGTGGTGGCTTGGGGGTGACCGCCTTGTTGGCAATGAAAGTGAGTTGAGCGGTTCCCCATGGGGCTTCGAGCCCTTCGGTGGGGACGGAAAAGTCCACCCGTACCGGCTTTTTCAAGTCTACGAGTGTCCAGTTGGGCAGGTTTTCGGCCCACGGGCCGTAAAGCAGGCCGCTCTGTTTGAGATTCTTGAAGTTCTCGCCGTTGACCCACATCAGGTCGACCGAGCCTTTTTCGTGGCGTCCTGATTGCACTTCGGTTTGCACGCGTTTGACTACTTCTGCCGCGTCGGTGATTTTTACGTGCTTGACGGTGATGCCATAGCGTTTTTGTACGGTCTCAGAAGCCCATTCGATGTAGCGATTGATCGCCTCGCCGCCTCCCCAGGCGTTGAAATAGACAGTCTGTCCTTTGGCGGCCTCTTCGATTTTTTTCCAGTCCGTTTGCGCCATGGCTCCTGAGGTCAGGCAGAGGGTCAGTGCGGTGAGTAATGCGTTGCTTTTCATGTAATCCCTTGTCAGTGATGTCTGATTGTCCGGCGGGGCGGCGTTGATTGTTTTGCCTGCGCGTTTGTTGGCACGGCGAATCCGTCGGGTTTGAGCCATTGGTGCGCAGAAGGTTCTCTGCGCTTTTCTTTCGGATGGCGTATGCGCCCAACTATAATTCCGCCTATTCACTTGGTCGAGGAGTTCGCCGTGCAATCAACTTTTATCAGTCCCTATCGCGATGATATTGTAATTTCCTGGCCGGAGTTGCATCGGGATACCCGTTTGCTTTGCCATGCCTTGATGGAAAAAGGGCCGTTCAAGGGCATTATCGCCATTGCCCGTGGCGGGATGATTCCGGCGGCGCTGGTTTCGCGCGAGCTGGAAATTCGTGTGCTCGATACGATTTGTGCGTCGAGCTATGACGAGTCGGAAGCTGATGGCGCGCAGAACGCGCGTTCGGAAGTAAAGATTCTCAAAGGCGTCGATCACGATGGCGAGGGCTATTTGTTGATCGATGATCTGGTCGATACCGGAGCGACCGCCCGGGTGATTCGCGGATTATTGCCCAAGGCCTTTTTTGCCACCTTGTACGCCAAGCCTAAGGGACGCGAAGTCGTCGATCTTTGTGTCAAGCAGTTCAGCCAGGATAAGTGGATTTATTTCCCCTGGGATATTGACTACAAATTCGTTCCGCCGCTCAAGAAAACGCGCTGAAGCATCGCTGAAAGGCCCGTGGATAGGCGCTCTCAGGGCTTTGTCCGGCGTTTCTGGGCTTTGTTCTCGGGTTCGCGGGATTCCTTGATGACGCGGTTGTTGACCGGTTGAACCGGCCGGGCATTGTTCTTGTAAATGGTGCCAAAGCCTCTGAGTTGTTCCGCTGAGGCTTGTATCGGATTTTTGAAAACGAGCCAGAGCACCCCTTCGCTGCAGGGCGGTGTCGTCAGCGAACCGAGAAAGGTGTAGTAGTTGCGTTTGCTCGGGATCAGCAGGCCCGGGTCGATCCGGACTTCCGGGCGGGTAATCGCCTTGTGTTTTTCCAGCGGCAGGTTGCTCCAGAAGGTTCTGATCAGGCTGTGTTCCTTGCCTGGCTCGATCATTACGGCAATCACGGCCAGTTTACCAGCGGCTGATTGATGAACCAGATGCGCTGACATGGCGTAGGTCTTGCCGTTGAGCTTTTCCTCGCTCGGCTTGTGGAAGTGTATCTGCAGGAGCGAGTAGTTTTCGCCATCAAGGCCGATGACGCCGGCGCTTTCGGTATCTATCCGGATGCTGTGTCCCTCATCGATGATGCTCAGCGGGACTGGTTTGTAGGCAAATTCAATGGGCGGAAGATCGGCCAGAATGGCTTTCTGGATGTCGATGGGCGATTGCAGTTTGCCCTGGTCGCATAAAGCGTATTCCGGTCCCAGACTTCCCCATTTTTCCGGCCCGGTTTTTCCTGCGTAGCTCCAGTGTGGCGGTGGTGGCGGTGGTGGCGGCGGTTCATCCTTGGCTTTTTTGCCACTCTTGGTTTTTTTGGTATCGGTTGGCGCTGGCGTTGCCACCACGGCGGGCGGTGGTGTGGGGTCTTCTTCGACGGCTGGTTTGTTGCGACGCTCGCAGGTGTAGCGGAATACGCTTTCCAGAACGGAGTCCGGTGCTACCGGTTTGGCGTCCGGATTGTCGACGGTTTCGGTTTTGAGTTCGGTACCGTCTGCGGCATAGTAACTGCGCTGGAAGAGTGCGGCCGTTCGCTTGGTGCAGTTGAGTTCGG
>CAZZDF010000229.1:0-3556 GCA_964652915.1 uncultured Propionivibrio sp.
GAAGTCGTTCCGGCCGGGCAGACGATGTCCGGCTATCTGCGTGCCGAAGTCGAGAAGGGGCTGGCGCTGCGTTATCCGGCAGGCGTGAGCGACAAGGTGCGCCGGCAAATTGCGCATGAACTCGCCTTGATCGCCGAGATGAACTACGAGGCCTATTTCCTCACCGTTTACGACATCGTCAAATTTGCGCGCGAGCAGGCGATTCTCTGTCAGGGGCGGGGTTCGGCGGCCAACTCGGCGGTGTGTTACGCGCTCGGGATTACCGAGGTCGATCCGGCGCAGTCGGAGATGCTGTTCGAACGCTTTATTTCAAAGGAGCGCAACGAGCCGCCGGATATCGACGTTGATTTCGAGCACCAGCGGCGCGAGGAAGTCATACAGTACATTTATGCCAAATACGGCCGCGAACGGGCGGCGCTGACCGCCGTGGTGATTTGCTACCGCACGCGTTCGGCCTTGCGCGATAGCGGTCGGGCGCTGGGTATCGACATCGACCGTATCAACGCGCTGACCTCGTCGCTGAGTTGGTGGGACAAGCGCGAGGAACTGCCGCAACGCTTTGTCGCCGTCGGGTTGGATCCTGCCAGTCCGCGTGTCGAAAAATGGCTGATTCTGGCCCGGCAGTTGATGGGTTTTCCGCGCCATCTGTCGCAGCATGTCGGCGGTTTTGTGATGAGTCGCGGGCGGCTTGACCGGCTGGTTCCCGTTGAGAATGCGGCCATGCCCGAACGCAGCATCATCCAGTGGGACAAGGACGATATCGACGCGCTGGGGCTGATGAAAGTCGACGTGCTGGCGCTCGGCATGCTCAGCGCCATCCGCCGGTCGCTCACGGCGATTGCGCAGCGCGACGGGCGGGATTTTTGCATGCAGGACATCCCGCGCGAAGACCCGGCGGTCTACGAAATGATCGGCCATGGCGATACGGTCGGTGTTTTCCAGATCGAATCGCGTGCCCAGATGGCCATGCTGCCGCGCATCAAGCCGCGCTGTTTCTACGATCTGGTGATCGAGGTGGCCATCGTGCGGCCGGGGCCGATCCAGGGCGAGATGGTGCATCCCTATTTGCGCCGACGGCAGGGGATAGAGCCAGTAAGCTACCCGTCGGTGGCGGTGAAAACTGTTTTGCAGCGCACCCTCGGCGTGCCGATTTTTCAGGAGCAGGTGATGCAACTGGCCATTGTCGCGGCGGGCTTCACGGCCGGCGAGGCCGACCAGTTGCGGCGTTCGATGGCGGCGTGGAAGCGGCGGGGCGGTGTCGAGCATTTTCGCGAGCGGCTGATTGGCGGCATGCTGGCGCGCAACTACACCCGTGAATTTGCCGAGGCGATCTTTCGCCAGATCGAAGGCTTTGGCGAGTATGGATTCCCGGAGTCGCATGCGGCGAGTTTTGCCCTCTTGAGCTATGTTTCGGCGTGGCTCAAATGTCATGAACCGGCGGCGTTTCTGGTCGGTTTGCTCAACGCGCAGCCGATGGGTTTTTATTCGGCTTCGCAACTGGTGCAGGATGCGCGGCGTAATCGTCGCCAGCGCATCGAAGTGCGGGCGCCGGATGTGCAGCACAGCGCCTGGGTAGCGACGCTCGAAGGCGATGGGCATTCGGTGGTGCGCCTTGGACTCTCCCAGATCAGTGGATTGGGGCAGGAGGCTGGCGAGCGTATCGCTTCGACCCGGCCATTTCGCGATGTGGCCGATCTGGTACGGCGGGCCTGCCTGCGTCGGGAGGATATGGATCGGCTGGCCGCTGCTGGTGCACTGGGCGAACTGGCCGGGCATCGCCGTCAGGCGGCGTGGGCGGTGGCGGCCGTGCCGGTGCAGCTCGATCTGTTGCAGGAAGCGGGCGTCAGCGAAGCCGAAACGCCCATGCCTGCCGCCAGCGAGGGCGAGGAACTCATCGCCGATTACGCCACTTTGCGCTTGACGCTTGGCCGTCACCCTCTGAGCCTGCTGCGCAAGTGGCTTGATCAGAAGCGCTATATCACGGCGCAGGCGCTACGCAGCCTCACGCACAATTGCCCGGCGCGCTGTGCCGGTATCGTCACCGGACGGCAACGTCCGGGAACGGCCAGCGGCGTGATTTTTCTGACCCTGGAAGACGAGAGCGGGCTAGCCAATGTGATCATTCATGCGGCGCTGGCCGGGCGTCAGCGGCGCGAGGTGTTAGGGGCAAGGCTGCTCGGTGTGCTGGGCGTTGTGCAGCGCGAAGGCGAGGTCGTGCATCTGATTGCCAGGCGTCTGGTCGATCACAGCGATTTGCTGGGGAGTTTGCCGACGAGCAGCCGGGATTTTCGCTGATTCTTTTGTGCGTGAAATATATGGGGATTTCGTTTCGGTGACTGTTTTTTTGCGTTGCAGTGTCAAATGGGCGTGTGGCCTGTTACGCTATGTTGCAACAGGGTTGTTGGGTATGGCTCCTGGGTAATGCTCGGTGCTTTTTTATGAGTCCATTTGCTAGTTCCGCTCGGCATCATGCCTTGATTGGCTGTCTACTTGGGACAGCCATTGGAGATGCTATCGGTTTGCCCTTTGAAGGCTTGTCCAGAGGCCGCGTGCAACGATGGTTGCGAGGACCTCTGTCTCATCGTTTCTTTTTTGGGCGTGGGTTTTGTTCCGATGATACCGAGCATACCTGCATGGTTGCTCAAGCGCTTCTGACCGCGCGTGCAGAGAGCAACCAAGAGTGGTATTTGCACGTATTCACTCAAAACCTGGCATGGCGCATGCGTCTGTGGCTTCTTGGATTGCCAGCCGGCATCGGGTTGGCTACGCTTAAAGCGCTTCTTAAACAATGTTTGCACCCGCTTGGCCATGTCGAAGGCGTGTTTTCAGCAGGGAATGGCCCCGCTATGCGTAGTGCAATTCTCGGAGTGTGCCATGGCCATGATCCATTGCTGCTGCGGGAACTGGTCAGGGCTTCTACCCGTTTGACACATACGGATCCTCGTGCAGAAGAGGGGGCATTTGCGGTCGCTTGGGCTGCTTATTGTTCGAGTCTTCCTGAGCGGATAACACCGGAACAGTTTCTGAGTTCTTTGTCCGATCAGCTGCAATCTCCGGAAAGTGAAATTTTTGGGGCGGTTTCCGGTGCCATCCATAGCGTAAGGCAAGGAGAAGGCTCGCTCCAATATGCTCATCGTATAGGTTGCGAGAAAGGAGTCACCGGTTTTGTTATGCATACGGTGCCAGTTGCACTGCATATATGGTTGAGTTATCCCGATAATTATTCCGCCGCAATCGAAACAGCTGTGCGCTGTGGAGGGGATACGGATACTGTTGGCGCCATTGTGGGCGCTTTGGTTGGCACCCGTGTCGGTCAGGAGGGCATTCCCGAACAATGGATTTTCAATCTTTGGGAATGGCCTCGTTCGCGATATTGGCTAACTGAATTGGCAACACGATTGGCCGAAGTTGATGGTGAAGACGAAAAAGAAAAAGGAAAAGTAAAAGGGGCTTTGCCATTGAACCTGCCCGCTCTCCTGTTGAGAAATGTCTTTTTCATGATTTGGGTTTTGGTCTTGGGTTTTCGTCGTTTGTTTCCTCGTTATTAGTAGATGGT
>CAZZDF010000230.1:0-3552 GCA_964652915.1 uncultured Propionivibrio sp.
CTCTCCGGAGAAGAAACTGACTTTCGACATTCATGGCTCCCTTGTTGATGGTTGTGGTGGTACAAGAACGAGCGAACCGGTTACCTTTGCGGCCTTCCCTCGTTGTGCTGAGTGCACCAATCAGCGATTTCAGTCCTGCGCTAGCGAAATCCGCGCAACGATAGCATTGTTCAATCCGTTGTGCAGCTGGTTCGTGCCCTTTGTGTTACTCGGCGTGCGAATCAGGCAACAAAAAAACACGGTGGCGAATTGCGCTGTTGGGTTTTTCGAGGAGTAAAGTCTCGAACATGGGGATTCGGCTAAAAATTCTTTTCGTTTTTGTCCTGTGCTTCGGATTGATGGCCGGGGTCAGCCTGTTTTTACTGAAACGGAGCGTCGATGAGAGCTACGATGCCATCGAACGAGCCGATCTTGTCGCCAGCATGGGGCGTGTCGAACAAGGCTTTGAGGCGAGCGCCGCCAGTTTGCGAACCCTGACGACCGATTGGTCTGTCTGGAACGAAATGTATCGTTATGCATTGAAGCCGAATCCGGAGTGGGCTGCAGAGACCATCGGCAAGGATTCATTGGCGCCGGCAGATCTCACCATGGTGATGATTTTTGCCAAGGATGGTCGCTTGCTGACAGCCAGCACGATCGAAGAGCAGGGAGTTAGCCTTGCTTCGCTGCTGCCGCAGATGGATGACTATTTACGGCATATCAAGAGCGATATGCAGAAGACCCGTTGTGGGATTGTCCGGATTGACGCCGGGCTCATGCTGACTTGCTGGGGTGGCATCCTTCAGGGTGACGCCAGTGGCGAGGTCGCTGGGGCTGTGGTCATGGGGCGTTTGTTCGATGCCTCGCGTGAAGCCAAGTTGCGCGAACAAACCAAATTGCCGTTCATGCTGAGTACGGTTGGCGATTTGCCGACAGCATTGAAGGCTTGGCCGGTCCGTTTGCCTTCCGGGGTAATGGGTACGGGGGAATTCTGGGCTTCCTTCGATGCCGAGACTTACCGTCTGGCTTACCCGGTGCAGGATATTCTCGGCGAAAAAGTCGGCCTGATTACGCTCGACGTGCCGCGCAAAGTTCATCAGCAAGGTTTGCTGCTGTATCAGCAAGTGCGCCAGCAATTGTTGTTCACCGTGCTACTGATGACGGGTTTGCTCGGTTTGGCTTTGCACTATCTGTTGATTCGCCGCTTGCGTCGGTTCGCCAGGCAGATTGAGGGGCTTGAAACAGAGTCGGCATGGGATCGGCGTATTGACGTTGGTGGACGAGATGAACTCGGCATGGTGGCTAACAACTTCAACAAGTTGTTGACCTTGGTTCATTTTCAGGTCGGCGGTTTGCGCGAGCTGCTCGAAGCCAAGGAGTCTTCGCTCAAGCTGATTCAGGCGACTCAGGCAAAACTGATCCTTTCGGAGAAAAGAGCATTGCAAGGCCAGCAGAGGGTGCGCAACCTGCTGGACAACTCGGTGCAGGGGTTTCTTTCCTTTGGCGCGGATTTGCTGGTCGACCCCGAGCTTAGTCGTGCTTGTGAGCAGATGTTGGGTTCTTCCGTTTCCGGTTGTCATGTGGCTGACGTTCTTATTGGCGATGATCCGGCCGGCAAGGAATTGTTTTGTGAGGTCGTTGCGGCAGTGCTGGCCGAGCGGGATAGTGATGTCGCCGAAAGCATGTTGAGTCTGTTACCAGGCGAACTCTCGCGTGACGGGAAATTGTTGAAGGCCGAATACAAACGGTTGGAGAACAGTCGGTTTATGGTCGTGCTGACGGATATCACCGAAGAGCGGCGGCTTGAAAGCATGGTCGAAGGTGAGCGGCGACGGCTTGAGTTCATCGTTTCCGCTGTTTCCGATCGCAAGAACTTCTTTGCTGCCGTCGACGGGTTCAATGAGTTTTTGTCAAAACACGCTCAGCCAGGAACTCAGAAAGAATCCGATGCGACGGAATGGCTCAATTCGTTCTTTCGCGAGGTGCACACCTACAAAGGTTTGTTGAATCAGTTTTGTTTTATCCATACGCCAGTCGTGCTACATCAGATGGAAACACGCTTGTCCGGATTGTTGTCAGGTGATCAAGCCGTGACTTGGCAGGCTGCCATACAAGCGGTTTCTACCGATGAACTGCGCAAGCCGTTTGAGGATGATATGGCGGCTTTGACTGACGTTTTGGGCCGCGAATTCCTTGAAAACAAGAATAACGTGGTTCTTCCCGGAGCGCTGGCGCAACAACTTGAAGAATTGGCAACGCGCTTGTTGCACGGAGAGACCATTGACGCTGCGGATATTGAAACGCGCAATTTATTGAAGGATGTTCTGGTTTTGCGCAAGGTGACCTTTAAGGAGATTTTGCTCAGCTTCAACGGTCTTGTGAAGCAGGTAGGCAAAGCCATCGGCAAGGAGGTGGCGCCGATTGAGGTACGCGGTGGCGACGATTTCTGGGTTGATCCAAAACCCTATCAAGGTTTTATCCAGGCGTTGGGACACGTATTCCGCAATGCGGTCACCCATGGTCTGGAAACACCGGAGGCCCGCTGGGAGGCAGAAAAGGACGAGGTGGGGTGTATCGCCTGTGAGGTTTCTTTGGCGAGCAGCGCTATTCGGCTGACAATTGCTGATGATGGCGCCGGCATTGATCTCTCGGCAATCCGCCAGCGGGCGGTGACCACCGGGATTGCTGCTGCCGAAGAGGTGTCGAGAATGTCTGATGAGGACGTGATTGCGCTGGTTTTCCGGGATGGGATGAGTACTCGTAACGCAGCAAATCGTTTTTCCGGGCGCGGGGTTGGCTTGGCCGCCGTGTTGAGCGAAACGCGCAAGTTGGGCGGCGACGTCGTCATTCGCACGGTCGCTGGCAAAGGTACGCAATTCTTGTTTACGCTGCCCCTGCGACACGTCATTTTTGGTTCATTGTGCGCTCCGGAAACATCAAGCGAGCTTAGTGAGGACGAAGTTGCTTTGGTCATGCACTCGATTGTGGCCAATACGCGGGAATATTTTGAAGGCGAGCATGGAGTGACTCTGCGCGATGATGCGGTGGCTGATGATGAGGCCAGTCAACCTTTATTGAGTTCAACCGTGATGATTGCGCTGCAAGGGCGTATTGATATGCCGGTGGCCTTCAGCGTGCAGGATGGTTTGGCTGACGCCGTCTACGGATGGATGACGGACGGGTTTGGTGAGCTTGCCGGTGACGTGCAGGAGCACCGGAATGCTGCTGTTGCGGAACTGTTGAACACCGTTCTCGGCCAATGCACGATAGATCTGCAGCATCTTGACCGGCAAGGGATTGGTTTGACACCTCCTGTCGTGCTTGATGGGGCGGCAACATTGCCCGCGAATACCTTCGTGCGCTGCCGGCGCGGCTTTGTAACGGAGTATGGCCGTTTGAATATAATGCTTATCGAACCCTTGGAATCCTGAATGGATGTCTTGATTCATTAAGTGAGGCTGCTATGGAAACGGGTGCGCTCAAGGTTCTGGTAGTCGACGATTCACCCATCATCAGCAGGAAGATCTGCATGATGATGGATCAGATCGGTTACCGGGTTGTCGGTACTGCAGA
>CAZZDF010000231.1:0-3541 GCA_964652915.1 uncultured Propionivibrio sp.
ACAACCCCTTGTCATAACACATTGATCGTCAACGAATTTTCATGCTCCAGCCCTGATCTGAAACCAGCAGAAGGAAGCACAAATCGGGCTTTCTACAGGTAGAATGCCAAACAGTCACTTCCACTCGCGAGCGTATGAAATGAGTCAGCCCCCCTTGCTCTATTTCTATCTGATGGCTGATCGAGCGCTTAACCCGGGTGCTGTTGAGCTTTGCGTCGGCGAAGGCGACTTGAGCGCGCTCTTGTCGTTGGTCGAAAGCGATGCCTTTGCCGATTTTTGCGCAAGCTTTACCTGTTTTTTTCGTTCAGAACTAGCTGAACGTTGTCCCGAAGAACTTTGGCAAGTGCTGGAAACCAAGGGAGTAAGGCAACTCCAGCCGCATCTGACCCAGCATTCTAACGAACAAACAAAACCGGTACTGCCCTCAACAGTTGAATGGCTGTTTGGCGACTGGTATCTTGCCCAGCCACCGACGCCATCCGGAACACAATCGGCTTCGCGCGCCTTGTCGCTCAAGCTGCTACAGCAAGTCGCCGCAGACGCCGACACCTTCGAAATCGAAACGATTTTTCGGCAGGAACCGGTATTGGCCTACCACCTGCTACGGCTGGTCAACTCTCTCGGCACTGGCGTTGGCCGACACATCTCCAGTTTTTCGCAGGCCATTCTCATCCTTGGGCGCCAGCAACTCAAACGATGGCTGAATCTGATGCTATTTGCCGCGAACCGCAACGACTATCGCTCAGCCATGCTTCTGGCACGAGTTACCGTGCGAGCGCGCAGCATGGAATTGCTGGCTGGCGCCATCGGGCTGGATCGCGCACAACAAGAACAGGCCTTCATGATCGGCATGTTCTCTCTGCTCGGCGCCCTTTTTGGCATGCCACTGACCGATATCCTGAAGCCGCTGAAGCTGAATGACGCGTTAAACGATGCCGTTTTGCACGGTGAAGGAACACTGGGAAGCCTGCTAAAAACCGCCAGTCTTGCGGAACAACCCGACGACCAAGAGCTATCCAGGCAACTTGAGGAGCTGGCGATTTCCCACGCGCAATTCAACCAGACGAACCTGGAAGCACACCAATGGATGCTGGATGTCATACATGACAAACAGGAAAACAACTGATGGCTGATTCGTCAATCAAACATTGCCTCGATCTCTGCATGCTGGCACTCGGACAGAGCGACGATGAACGCTCGCGAACGCTAGGCGAATTACGCGATGCATTGTTTGATCTTGAGAATGAACAAAAGCAAAACAAGACCGAAGCAACGTTTACCGAATCCGGACCGGAGTGGATTCACGAACCGGTCATTACCATGGACATGGCCGGTTACATCACCGAATGGAGCCGAGGGGCACAGATCCTTTTCGGCTACACCGCGGAAGAAGCCGTCGGCCAACACGTTCTGTTTCTTTATGCCGACGAACCCGTCGACAGCAATGCCGAAATCCACGAATTGTTTCTCGATCACGGCAGCCCGGTAATGGAAGTACGTCGGCGCAAAAAATCCGGCGATATCTTCCGCGCCAACCTCTTGCTCAATCACATCCTCAACGAAAACAACGAACCGGTTGGAATGTTGGCTCGCCTTTCCGAAATCGCTGACCACCTATCGATGTCGGAAAAGCAACGTTTGCACGCGCGCATCATCGAAAACAGCGAAGAAGGCATCATGATCACCGACATCAATAACAAGATTGTCTCGGTCAACAATGCATTCACGCGCATTACCGGCTATTCGGCCAACGAGGCCATCGGCAAAACGCCCGACATTCTTCGCGCGGGCAAAAACAGCCCGGACTTCCGGGCGGAAGTGCTCGCCGCGATGCACGGTGCCGGTGCCTGGCACGGCGAAATTGTCGGCAAACGCAAGAACGGTGAGCTTTTTCCGCAATCTGTTTCGATTGGTGTCGTACGCGATGCCAATAACGAAATCACCCATTCGTTCTCTATTTTTTCGGACATCAGCGTCCTGCGTGCCGCCGAAGAGCGCATGCAACGCGTAGTGAATTACGACAGCCTGACCGGCTTGCCCAATCGAACGCTATTCCATCAACTGGTCGAACAGGCTTTGATTTCTGCGCACCGGAACCATGAGCGTGGTGCGCTTCTGGTCATCGACCTGAACCGTTTTGCCTCGGTCAACGACACCCTCGGACACGAAGTCGGCGATGAATTGCTCCGTCAGGTCGGCCAACGTTTCCGCGCCGTGCTGCGCGACGAAGATATTCTGGCGCGCTTTGGCGGTGACGAATTTGTCGTTGCCCTGTTCAGCCTGCAAAAAAGCGAAAACAGCGGTCTGGTCGCCGACAAACTGCTGGCCTCGCTCGACACGCCCTTCATCATCGATTCGCATGCTTTGCACATCAGCGCCAGCATTGGTATCTCGTTCTATCCCGATGACGGAATCAACACGACATCGTTGCTACGTTTTGCCGATGTCGCCTTGAAACGCGCGCAAATAAATGGGGAGTCCTGTCATCTGTTCTACAGTCCGGAGATGAATGTCCGCGCCAGAGAGCAACTGCAACTCGAAAGTGAATTGCGCCGGACACTCGGAGGACGGGAATTACTATTCCACTATCAACCCAAAGTCAGCCTGCGTAGTGGACGAATCGTTGGAGCTGAAGCGCTGATCCGCTGGGCGCATCCGGAAAAGGGGCTGATCCCGCCAAGCAAATTCATTCCGCTGGCCGAAGAAACAGGGCTGATCGTCGATCTCGGCAACTGGGTTCTCGAAGAATCCTGTCGCCAGATACGTAGCTGGCTTGATGCCGGGCTGGAAATGGTTCCCATCGCGATCAACCTTTCCGTACGGCAATTTGACCCACAACTCCCCAAACGCTTGAAAGCGGTCACCGATCGTTACGACGTACCTTGCGAATTGCTCAAGCTGGAAATCACCGAGAGTTTGCTTGTTCGCGGGCCTGAAAAGGTCATTTCGATTATGAACGAACTTGCCGCGCTGGGTTTCCAGCTGGCGCTCGATGACTTTGGCACCGGTTACTCAAGCCTCGCTTACCTGAAGAAATTCCCCATCACCACGCTCAAAATCGATCGATCCTTCGTATTGGGAATTCCGGAAGACGAAAACGACTGCGCGATTGCCCGGGCCATCGTAACCATGGGCAAGCAACTACGGCAGGAAATCGTTGCCGAAGGCGTCGAAACCAAAGAGCAAATGGCTTTCCTGCGTGATCTGGGTTGCGACCAGCTGCAAGGCTACCTGTTCAGCCCACCGATTGCCGCCGATGCATTTGAATACATGATCAAGGAAAAACGCTGCCTCTTGCTCGACAGGGAAGAATCGATCAGTAGTACCCCTTGCTGAAAGGTGGCCAACGGCCGACCAGACTTTCCAGCAATTCAAGTTCCGCATCGGTGTGGTTGATTACCGGGGCACTTACCATCATCGGCATTGCGGAATCGCGATACAAGTACACCGGATGCTCGTGGTGCCTTGTTTCGATCCGTTCGACACGACTCGGATCAGCCACCGGAATAACGTCCGCCACGCCATAACACAGACAAAAATA
>CAZZDF010000232.1:0-3541 GCA_964652915.1 uncultured Propionivibrio sp.
GCCTGATCGACATCGTGAATCGAGCAGGGGCCGATCACCACGACCAGCCGGTCATCCGCACCATGCAGGATGCGGTGCACGGCCTGACGCGCGCTAAAAGTCGTCTGCGCAGCTTCCGGACTCACCGGAAATTCACGAAAAACGTGGGCGGGCGGCGTCAGCTCCTTGATTTCTTTGATGCGAACATCATCGGTATTCGGCTTGTTGAGCAACATCTTCAAACATCCTCTGGCAATAATTCGGTACTCGGAAGGGGGTTGATTCTACCCGAAGCGGCAAACAGAAGCCCCGCCAAGACCATCTACACCTTCGCATCCGCCGGTGGCGGGCACCAGTTTTCGACCGGAACGACAACGTTTTCGTTCGGCTGGAGCACAAAATGCGGCGACATGATCTGCACGCCATAGGTATTGAACTGATCCTGAATATTGGCGTGCAAGGCCGAAAGAACGGGAACCCGCTTGAGCGGCTCGTCCATATAGGCAAAAAGCTCGTATTCAACGTAGTAATCAGCCAGGGCGCGCTGATAGACAAAGGGCTTGGGCTGCGCGCGCAGCCCCGGTGTCTGCTCGGCGGCGGCGATCAGCAAGGCATGTACCTGGCGCCACGGGGTATCGTAGCCGATCGTTACCTTGGTCGACACCAAGGTACCGCGTTCGCCAGCCTGCCGCGAATAATTGCGAATCGAATTGCCGACCAGCACCGCATTGGGGATTGTCACCTCCTCGTTGCGCATGTCGATGATTTTGGTCGACAGTGCGCCGACCTCGCTGACCACGCCGACCGTACCGCCGATATCGACGAAATCACCGACCGATAGCGCGCGCGAATAAATCAGCACCAAGCCGCTCATCAACTGATTGACGATGCCCGCCGACCCCAGGGTAAGCATGAAGCCGAACATCACCGACAGCCCCTTGAAGGCGTCGCTATTGGACATCGGGATATACGGGTAGGCCACGGCAATACCAAAACCCCAGATCAACACCCCGACGATACGCTGCGTGGCACTGACTGTTTCCTTGTGCAAACCAGGTACCTGGGTACGACCCGCCTTGACCGACTGGAAAAAGCCACCCGCCGCCTCATTGACCGCTTTGGTCAGAAACAGAATGATCAGAACCGTCGCCATACCCGGCAGCCCATCAACCAGACTGCTTCCAAAGCGCCCCAGAAGATCGAAAACAAAACCGCCCAGTTGATTGGATAACGGCTCGGTCAGCGGAAAAAGGGAAAGCACATAAGCCAGCCAGAAGTTGGCAATCCCCAGCCACAAGAGCACCATCAGCAATTGCGCCACACGTTGAATCAGCAACAAGCCATGCCGCGCCCAACGCCAACGCACCGGACCGTCTTCACGCTCGATGACCTGCTGGAAACGCTTCTCGACGATCAACTCGGCCCGACGGACGCCCCAAAGCAGTGCATAAGCCAACACCGTAGCGAGCAACGCCAACAGCGCCCCCTTGAACAGACGCTCCGGACGTCGTTGTTCGCTCTCGGAGCGCAGCGCTTCGGATAGCGCGGCAGAAGCACGTTTGGCCGCCTCATCAAGCGTCAGCTTTTCTTCGGGATCAAGATCGCCGTCCAGCACGTTAAATACCACGTTGTCGCCGATCCTCACGCCGACGCCTTTCACATCACCGATGGCAAACGGCGTCAATTCAACCGGCTGCTCCATCTGAACCGGCGTCAGCCTTTTGATGCGTTCCAAAGCCCTTTGTACACGAACATCGGGCGTCGCGCCGACAAACAGGGTACGAAAGGTCACAATCGGGCGAAAATTGTATTCGAGTGTAGCTTCCTTGAACGAAACCTCGGTTGCCAACGCCGAACATACCGACATCAGCGAGAACCCCGCCAGGACAAACAACGCGCGCCAAATACTCACGAAACCCCACCGATTTACCATCGCTGCCCCCGATCACACATTCAATTGCTCAGCCACCTCGCAAGCCGCACCCATCGGCGACCTTCAACGCATCAAAGCCAGAACCGCCAATCCACGCGCCTTGCAAGGCGTCGACCCTCAGGCCGTGCCACCGACCGTCAGTCCATCAATGCGTAGCGTCGGCTGTCCAACGCCGACCGGGACGCTTTGCCCATCCTTGCCGCAGGTACCGACCCCCGGATCAAGACGCATGTCGTTGCCAATCATCGATACCTGGTTCATCGCGTCAGGGCCGCTGCCGATCAAGGTGGCGCCCTTGACCGGAGTGGTCACCTTGCCATTCTCGATGAGATAGGCTTCGGACATCGAAAAGACGAATTTTCCGTTGGTAATATCAACCTGCCCGCCGCCAAAATTGACCGCGTAAATCCCCTTCTTGACCGACTTGATGATTTCCTCGGGACTCTTGTCGCCAGCCAGCATCGTGGTATTGGTCATGCGCGGCAACGGCATGTGCGCGAAAGATTCGCGGCGTCCATTGCCGGTCGGCGCAACGCCCATCAGGCGCGCGTTATGCGCATCCTGCATGTAGCCCTTGAGGATACCGTCTTCGATCAACACGGTGCGCTGCGTCGGATTGCCCTCGTCATCGATATTGAGCGAGCCGCGACGATCAGGGATTGTCCCATCGTCGATCACCGTCACGCCCTTCGAGGCCACACGCGTACCAATGCGCCCGGCAAAGGTCGAGCTGCCCTTGCGGTTAAAGTCGCCTTCGAGACCATGCCCCACCGCTTCGTGCAACAGGATTCCAGGCCAGCCGGAACCGAGAACGACGGGCATCATTCCGGCTGGCGCCGGCTGCGCCTGCAGATTGACCACCGCTTGATGCACCGCTTGCTGCGCATAATGGCGCAACACCTCGTCGGTGAAAAAACCGTAATCGGTACGCCCGCCACCACCGGCCGAGCCTTGCTCGCGCTTGCCGCCCTCACCTTCGACAATGACGGTAATCGATAGCCGCACCAGAGGCCGGATATCCGCTGCCAAACGGCCATCGCTGCCAGCAATTAGCACGACTTCGTACTCACCGGAGACATGCGCCATGACTTGCGATACGCGGGCATCTTCAGCGCGCGCATAGGCCTCAAGCCTTTCGAGCAATTTCACCTTTTCCGTGGCATCCAGGGAAGCGAGCGGATCATGCGGAATATACAGCGCATGCCCGGCACGCTGCTTCACCAGCGGCGCCTTGCGTTTTTGCCCGGCCGCGGCAATGGCACGCACTGCCGTCGCCGCATCGCCCAGCGCCACCGCGCTGATATCGTCAGAGTAGGCAAAGGCTGTTTTCTCGCCGGACAACGCACGCACGCCAACGCCCTCGTCAATGTTAAAGCTGCCTGACTTGACGATCCCCTCCTCCAGACTCCACGCTTCCGAACGGCTGTATTGAAAATACAGATCGGCGTAGTCGACATCATGTTTCATGATCTTGCCGAACACTTTGGTCAGATCAGCCACATCGAGTCCATAAGGCGTGAGCAGGGTTTTCTGCGCCTGCACCAGCAGGGATTGAGCATTTACGGTCATTGGTGTTCTAATCCAGGCAATACAAATTAATTCACAAGACTTACATCACACGATGCTTCA
>CAZZDF010000233.1:0-3526 GCA_964652915.1 uncultured Propionivibrio sp.
CCAGCGGTTGAAAGGGTCGCTGTCGTGCGCCAGCAGATGCGCGAGTTCCGCCTCGGTATAGTCACAATCGAGCACCACCGGCGCGGAGAAGTCGCGCAGCAGCGAGGGCACCGGCGCAACCGGAATGTTCTCGAAGACAAAGGTCTGCTCCGGCTCGGTAAATTGCAGAACGCGCGTTCGCTGGCCTTCGCCCAGATCGAAATCACCGCCCTCCGGGCCGACCAGGCCAACGGCCA
The DNA here is from genome assembly GCA_964652915.1 of uncultured Propionivibrio sp. Lineage (GTDB taxonomy): Bacteria > Pseudomonadota > Gammaproteobacteria > Burkholderiales > Rhodocyclaceae > Propionivibrio. Next base: position 237 of record CAZZDF010000233.1, read on the forward strand.
CCGGAATCAGGTACGGCGATTTTTCGGGCTGCCCCGGCGTCGGCGCGCAGCTCTGCGTCAGGGTCAGCGTATAGCGCTGCTGCTGCGCATCGTATTGACCACGGGCGGTCACTTTCGGCGTACCGGCCTGACTGTACCAGGTCATGAAGCGGGAGAAATCGAAGCCCGAAGCGGCGCTCATCGCGGCGACAAAATCATCGCAGGTGACTGCCTGCCCGTCGTGACGCGCAAAGTAAATTTCCATGCCGCGCCGGAAGGCTTCCTTGCCGATCAGCGTCTGGATCATGCGCACGACTTCGGCACCTTTTTCATAGACGGTGGCGGTGTAGAAATTATTGATTTCCAGATAGCTCGCCGGACGCACCGGATGCGCCATCGGCCCCGCGTCTTCGGGAAACTGGGCGGCGCGCAGCACGCGCACTTCGCGCAGGCGCGCGGTCTCGCGGCTATGCGTATCGGCACCGAATTCCTGGTCGCGAAAGACCGTCAGCCCTTCCTTGAGCGAGAGCTGGAACCAGTCACGGCAGGTGACACGGTTGCCCGTCCAGTTGTGGAAGTATTCGTGCGCGACGACGCGGTCGATGTTCTCGAAATCGGTATCGGTGGCCACATCGGCCCGCGCCAGCACGTACTTGGTGTTGAAGATGTTGAGGCCCTTGTTCTCCATCGCCCCCATGTTGAAGTCACCAACGGCGACGATCATGTAGTGGTCGAGATCGCATTCGAGTCCGAAGCGCTGCTCGTCCCAGCGCATCGACTTCTTGAGCGCCGCCATGGCATGCGCGCACTGATCGAGCTTGCCCGGCTCGACGTAGATCGCCAGCTGCACCTCGCGCCCGGAGACCGTGCGGCAGGTATCGCGCAGCACATCGAGCTTGGCGGCCACCAGCGCAAAAAGGTAACTCGGCTTCTTGAACGGATCTTCCCAGGTAGCGTAATGCCGCCCTTCGGCCTCGTCGCCGCACCCCACCGGATTACCGTTGGAAAGCAGGAAAGGAAAGTCGGCCTTGTCGGCGTGGACGGTGACGGTGTAACGCGCCATCACGTCCGGCCGGTCGGCAAACCAGGTAATGCGCCGAAAACCCTGCGCCTCGCACTGGGTAAAGTAGCCGTCGCGGCTGCGATATAGGCCGGAAAGCTGAGTGTTCTTGTCCGGCTGGATGCGCACCCGCGTCTGCAGCGTAAAGCGCTCGGGCAGCGCATCGATACTCAGCTGGCTGTCGCTGACACGGTAGGCATCGGCCGCCAGCGGCTGACCATCGACACTAATGGAAAGCGTTTCGAGTTCTTCACCATCAAGCACCAGCATACTCGTCGCCGCGGCAGCCGGATTGCGTGCGCAGCTCAGGGTGGCGGTGACCACGGTTCCTTCCGGCCAGATATCCACATCCAGATGAACGGTGTCGATCAGCCAGGGCGGCGGTATGTAGTCCTTCAGATGAACGACGGAAGCCAACTCGTTTTGTGTCATGACGTATTCCTCGGGTTATCCGGTGCTGCTCAAACGGCAGGCTGGTTGGCCGCTAAGTGTGCAGGCAAATCGGCCGGCAGTTTCGTTACTTCACGCGCTCGCTGCTTGGCGGCGATGTAATCGGCTCGGCCGACATAAAGCAGATCGGCGATCTTGCGCATCAGGTGTTCTTCATGCGCATCCAGATGCCCGTCGGCCATCGCCACAACCCACATATTCTCGATGATGCGCACCTTCTGCCCGGCGTTGCAGCCTTTGTTGATCAGCGAAGTAAACTGATAGTAACCGCTGGCTTGCCGTACCTCCTGATCGGCCAGCGCCAACAGGGTTTCCAGTTGATCCGGGGCCAGCCCGAACAGCTGCCGCAGGCTCTCGACGACCGCCGCACGCTCCTCGTCGGCAAAGCGATTGTCCATGCGCATCATCTCCAGCAGCAGAGCCGCCGTCGCCACCTGCAAGGCCTTGTCCGCATCCCCCCGGCCTGTTTCGGGTTCGATAAACTGTTTGAAGAATTCTGCAATGCTGGCGATCATGGCTGACTGTATCCGGACCAAACGGGGAAAGGCGGAATTGTATAGCGCGGATGCGCTACTGTACTGCGATGGTGTGTAACGAGCATCATCCCCCGCATTTCCTGCCAGCCAAACCGCAGAACCGTTAAAATCCGCCGCATGCCAAATACCGACTATCCACTGACCCTGCTCTGTCACCCGGCCACGCCTGCGCCGGTCGTGCGCGCCGTTGAAGCGCAAGCCGCCTTCCTCCCCGACGGCTCGCTGTCCATCGCCTACCGACTGTGGGGCGACATTGCGCGGCTGCTCATCCCGCAACCGCAACCCTCGGCGCCCAAGGACTTCCTGTGGGAACACACCTGCTTCGAGGCTTTCATCGGCATGCGCGACAATGCTTCCTACCGCGAATTCAACTTCTCGCCTTCCGGGCAATGGGCAGCCTACGCCTTTTTCGATTACCGCAAGCGTGATGAGTCCTTCGAATGCAAAACGGCGCCGCTCATCAGCTCGAAACCATTTGCCGGCCGTTTCGAACTGGAAGCGATCATCGCTCCCGGCGTTTTACCACGCGGTGCAGGCCCACTGGAAATCGGCCTTGCGGCCGTTGTGGAGTCTTCCGACCTCGTCGATGGCCGACACAGCTACTGGGCGCTCAAACACCCGGCCGAGCGCCCGGACTTCCACCATCGCGACGCCTTCTCGCTTGTCTTGAACCGTTCGTAATTCCTCGTTTGAAAGCCCCACGATGCCCGCTATTCAATTCGGACTCGACCGTTTCCTTGCCGACCCCGCGCTGCGCAAACCGCTCGCCGGCAAACGCGTCGCCCTGCTCGCTCACCCGGCTTCCGTCACCGCCGACCTGACGCACGCGCTCGATGCCCTGTGCGCATTACCCGACCTCAAGCTAACCGCGGCTTTCGGCCCACAACACGGCCTGCGCGGCGACAAGCAGGACAACATGGTCGAATCGCCCGATTTTCTTGACCCGCAGCACGGCATCCCGGTGTTCAGCCTGTACGGCACCGTGCGCCGCCCGACGCCGGCGATGATGGACAGCTTCGACGTATTGCTGATCGACCTGCAGGACCTCGGCTGCCGCATCTACACCTTCATCACCACCCTGCGCTACCTGCTGGAAGCGGCCGCCGAACAAGGCAAGACGGTGTACATACTCGATCGTCCCAACCCGGCCGGGCGCCCTGTCGAGGGACTGACCCTGCGCACCGGCTGGGAAAGCTTTGTCGGCGCCGGGCCGCTGCCGATGCGCCACGGCCTGACGATGGGCGAACTGGCCGGCTGGTTCATCG
>CAZZDF010000234.1:0-3514 GCA_964652915.1 uncultured Propionivibrio sp.
GGTCGGACGGGCACATCAGCGCGCGCGCCAGCTGCAGACGCATGCGCCAGCCGCCCGAGAAGCTGTTGACGGGATTGTTCAGTTCGGTCGTTTTGAAGCCCAGGCCAAGAATCAATGCCTGCGCCCTGGCTTGCGCATCATGCGCTCCGGCATCGTGCAGCGTCATGTAAGCGTGCGCCATGCGCTCGCCGTCATTGGCCGCCTCGGCCGCCTTGACCTCGGCTTCCGCCGCCATCAGCGCGCTATCGCCTTCAATGACGAAATCGGTGGCGCTCTGCGTTGTCTCCGGCATCTCCTGCGCCACCTGCGCCATGCGCCATTGCGGCGGCAGGAAGAATTCCCCGGCGTCTTCGTGCAAACCGCCGTTGAACAAGGCGAACAAGCTCGACTTGCCGGCACCGTTACGCCCGACCAGGCCCACTTTCTCGCCAGGATTCAGGGTAACAGAGGCATTGTCGAGCAGCACCTTGGCGCTGCGGCGCAGTGTGACGCCTTTCAGGGTGATCATGAATAGTCGCTTCAAAAAGAACAAACCACCAAGAGGCCCCGAAGGAAATCCTGGTGGTTTGTTGTTGTTATCTAACTGCTGCGCTTAACCCGCTACGCGGGCAAACGCCTTGTCAATTTCCGTACGCAGCTCTTCGTAATTGCGCGTCACCGGGAACTGCGGAAACTCGCGAATCACGTTTTCCGGCGGACGGTAAAGAATGCCGGCATTCGCCTGCGCCAGCATGGTCGTATCGTTATACGAATCGCCGGCCGCAACGACGGTAAAGTTCATCTCGCGGAAGCGCTTGACCGCCTCGCGCTTTTGCTCCGGCATGCGCAGATGGTAGTTGATCAGCTTGCCATTGGCGTCGGCTTCAAGACTGTGACAGAACAGCGTCGGCCAGGCCAGTTGCCGCATCAGCGGATGCGCGAACTCGTAAAAAGTGTCCGAGAGGATGATGACTTCGTAGTCCTCGCGCAGCTTGTCGAGAAAGTCGCGAGCGCCGGGGATCGGCCCCATTTCGCAAATTACCTTCTGGATATCCGGCAGGCCGAGCGTCTTTTCGGCCAGCAGGTCGATGCGGAACTTCATCAGCTTGTCGTAATCCGGCTCGTCGCGCGTCGTACGGCGCAGCTCCGAAATGCCGGTTCGCTCGGCAAAATTGATCCATATTTCGGGGACAAGAACGCCCTCAAGATCGAGGCAAACGATTTTCACGACAAACTCCCTGAGTGATGTGATTGGCCGACAGTCGCGGCGAAGAAAACCAAGCCGCGCATTCTACCAAAATACAGGCACTTACAGAGTTTTCATCGCAATTATCGCCTTTAGCAAGGCTGGATTCGAAAGCAAAAAAAGTCTAGATTGTCGGCCTCGGAGGAATCACCCTATGCATACGCGCCATCTATTTCTCGCCACTTTGTTCCTTTGTCCCTGCCTTTGGGCACAAACGCCCGAAAGCACGCCAAACGAACCCGCCGCACCGCAAACGCTCGAACAAGCCAATGCCCTGCGCGAACGCGCCAAACAAATGGAGAAGGAGGCCGATGCCCTTTATGAGTCGGATCAGACTGCGTGCTACCAGAAGTTTCTGGTTAACAGCTGTCTGGATGACGCCAAGAAACGTCACTTGCAGTCACGACTCGAAGCACGAAAACTAGACGCTGCCGGGCGCGATTTCCAACGCGCGGCCAAGCGCGCCGACGCCGAAGCCAAGGAGGCCAAACGCGCCGCCGACCTTCAAGCCCGCGCCGCTGAACAAAAAGCTCAAGGCGAAGCCTATCGCGACGAAGAAGCCGCCAAAGCCGCGGCACGCCAAGAAAAACTCGCCAAAAAGGCCAGACAGGCCGAAGAGGGGCGTCGAAAAACCGCTGAAGAACAGGCCAAACGACAAGCCAAGGAAGAAAAACGGGCGAAAAAAGACGCCGAAAGAGCCGCCCAAAAAGCCCAAGACGCCGAGAAGTCCGCAGCAAAAACCTCTGGCGCAGCGAATTAAGCCCCTACACACCCGCAGCAAACGCCGCTACCGCGCTATGCGCCGCTCTCTGAAACGAATATCGCCGGCTTTCTGCGGATCAAAGGCCGTTTTGTCCGCATAGTACTCACGGAACATGGCCAGATCCTCGGCCTCGTTGCCGCTCAGCATGACCCAACGCTCGATGCCCAGCAGCTTTCTGCGGTAATCGATAAATCCCAGGCCAACCGGAACATTGGCCTCCAGCGCCAAGCGATAAAACCCGGTTTTCCAGTGGTCGGTCTTGGCTCGCGTACCTTCCGGCGCAATACACATGCAGATGCGCTCACTCTGCGCAAAAGTGGCCACTAGTTGGGCAATCAGGCCCGTCGACTCGCGCCGGTTGATCGGCACGCCGCCCAGCCAGAGAAAAAAACGTTTGAGCGGCCAGCGAAACATCGAGTCCTTGCCCGCCCAGTTCAGGTCAACCCCGTGCTTGGCCTTGAACATCACCCCGAGCGGAAAATCCCAGTTCGACGTATGCGGATAAACCGGAACCACCGATTTGGGCCCCGGCGGCGGGGTATATACCGTCCGCCAGCCAAGAAGACGAAGAATCAGTGCCGCCAAGCCGCGCATTCCGCTCTCCCTTGAAACTTAGTCGATGCCCTGACTGGCCAGATACTCCTCGTAGTCGCCGAGGTAATTGACCACCGTCCCGTCCATGCGGATTTCGATAATCCGTGTGGCCAGCGACGACACAAACTCGCGGTCGTGCGAAACAAACACCAGCGTTCCCTTGAATTTTTCCAACGCTGTGTTGAGCGACTCAATCGATTCCATGTCCAGGTGATTGGTCGGCTCGTCCATAACCAACACATTCGGCTTGGTCAGCATCAGTTTGCCGAAAATCATGCGCCCCTGTTCGCCGCCGGAGATGACATTGACCGGCTTCTTCACGTCGTCGCCGGAGAACAGCAAACGACCGAGCGTGCCGCGAATCAAGGTTTCCAGATCCTCGCCCTCGTCGGCATTGGCGCGGGCGAACTCGGCGACCCATTCGTTGAGCGAAGTCTCGCTCTTGAAGTCATCGGCGTGATCTTGCGCGTAATAACCGATACGCGCCTTTTCCGTCCATTTGATGCTGCCGAACTGCGGCTGAAGGTCGCCCATCAGCAGCTTCAGGAAAGTCGATTTGCCGACGCCGTTTTCACCGATCACGGCAACGCGGTCGCCGGCATTGAGGGTGAAATCGAAGCCACTGAAAATCTTGCGCTCGCTACCCAGGTAGGCAAAGGTCAGGTTTTCGATTTCCACCGCCTGCCGATGCAGTTTTTCCTTTTCGTCGTATTCAAAGCGAATCCACGGGTACTGGCGCGACGACGGCTTCACGTCTTCGGGCTTTAGCTTCTCGATCAGTTTGACCCGCGAAGTGGCTTGTTTGGCCTTCGACTTGTTGGCCGAAAAGCGGCGCACGAAGTCCTGCAGTTCGGAAATGCGCTCCTTGGCACGATCATTGGCGTTCTTCTGCTGCTGCCGCGCCAGCGACGAAGCTTCCATGAAATCGTCGT
>CAZZDF010000235.1:0-3506 GCA_964652915.1 uncultured Propionivibrio sp.
TGGTTAACCAGTTGCAGGAGCTGTTCGAAGCATTCATTTCGCTGATCAACTTGGCGATCGACGAAAAATCGCCCTATACCGGGGGGCATTGTCAGCGCGTACCGTCGCTGACAATGATGCTCGCAGATGCCGTCAATGCGACCGATGACGGGGTGTTTGCCAGTTTCAAGATGAGTGATCGGGATCGTTACGAGCTCAAAATTGCCGGGCTGCTGCATGACTGTGGCAAGGTGACGACACCGGTGCATGTGGTCGACAAGGCCACCAAGTTGCAAACGCTGTTTGATCGCATCGAATTGCTCGATACTCGTTTTGAGGTGGTTCGGCGCGATGCCGAGCTGGCGATGCTTCGCTCGGTTCTGGAGGGCGCCGATCGTGCGATAGCCGAGCAGAAGCTGCAGGAGACCTTGCGGGGGGTAGACGAGGATAGAGCTTTCCTGCGGCGGGTGAATATCGGTGGCGAGTCGATGACCGCTGAGGATCAGGAACGAGTTGCGCATATTTCGCAGCGTTATCCGTGGCGTAATACGGCTGGAGAGCAAGTCGATTTCCTGTCGGCCGATGAACTGGAGAACCTAACGATTCGCGCCGGAACGCTGACGCAGGCCGAGCGCGAAACGATTAACTATCACATTGTTGCGACGATCAAGATGCTCGAATCGCTGCCCTGGCCCAAGCATCTCAAACACGTGCCGGAGTATGCCGGCGGGCACCATGAACGCATGGATGGCAAGGGCTATCCCAAGGGGCTCAAGGGCGAAGAGATGTCGGTCCAGGCACGCATCATGGGGATTGCCGATATTTTCGAAGCGCTAACGGCCTGCGATCGTCCGTACAAGCAGGGTATGAAGCTCTCTGAAGCGCTGCGTATTCTCGAAAACTTCAGCAAGAACGGTCATATCGACCCGGATCTGTTCGATGTGTTCATCAAGCAGAAGGTCTACCTCAAGTACGCGCAGCAATACCTGAATCCGTCGCAAATCGACGAGGTTTCGTAAAAGCAGAATCCGCGCAGAGCTGCCCAAAGCCCAAAACTGCGCGAAGAAAAGCCTTTGGTAATCAGTAGCCTTTTTGCGTAGGCGCTGAGTTTTTGGTCGGTCTGTGCTTCTTTCGGTCGTCTTTGCGTCGGGAGTTTGCTTTTCGGCAATCAAAATCGCCGCCGTGAAATCGCGGTAAAATCGCGCCTTTTTCCGTTTTCTGAGTGGATTCCTGCCATGTACGTCATTGCCCCAAGTATTCTTTCTGCCGATTTCACCCGCCTGGGTGCTGAAGTTCTGGACGTGGTGGCTTCGGGTGCGGACTGGATTCACTTCGACGTGATGGATAATCATTACGTGCCGAATCTGACGATTGGACCGATGGTGTGCTCGGCGCTGCGCCGGATTACCGATGCGGTCATCGATGTGCACCTGATGGTCAAGCCGGTCGATCGGATGATTGCCGATTTCGCCAAAGCCGGCGCCAATATCATCACCTTTCATCCGGAGGCGTCCGAGCATATCGATCGCAGCCTGTCGCTGATTCGCGAAAGCGGCTGCCAGTCCGGGCTGGTGTTTAATCCGGCGACGCCGCTCGATTACCTCGATTACGTGATGGACAAGATCGACGTCATCCTGCTGATGAGCGTGAACCCTGGTTTTGGCGGGCAGAGTTTCATTCCTTCAGCGCTCGCCAAGCTCAAGGCGGCAAGGGCACGCATCGATGCTTACGAGCGTGAGAGCGGGCGCAAGATTCGTCTGGAAGTCGATGGCGGCGTCAAAGTCGATAACATCGCCGAAGTTGCACGGGCAGGGGCGGATGCCTTCGTTGCCGGTTCGGCAGTCTATGGCGCGGCTAGAGCTAGTGACCCGCATCGTTACGATTCGATTATCGCCGCCTTGCGTGCCGAGTTGAGCAAGGTCTGATGGCGCCATCGGAGCCGCTGCAGCCTTTGGAAGTGGGTGCCGTTCTGTTTGATCTGGACGGTACTTTGCTCGATACGCTGCCCGATCTTCATGCGGCGACCAATGCCATGCTGGGCGATCTCGGTCGCTTGACCGTGTCCATGGAAGCGATTCGCAGCTATGTTGGCCGCGGCATCGGCAATCTGGTCAAGCGTGTGCTGGCCGGTTCGCTGGCGGCCGCCGATGACGACGCTCCGCCGCCGGCAGACGCGCTGGCCTGTTTTCGCAAGCATTACGCGCGTGAAAATGGCCGTAACGTGCTGGTTTATCCGGGAGCCATGGAGGGGTTGCGGGCGCTCAAGGCCAAAGGCGTGCCGCTGGGCTTGATTACCAACAAGGCCGAGGCGTTCGTCTCGCCGCTGCTGCAATCGACCGGACTAGCAGAGTATTTCGACGTGGTCGTCAGTGGCGATTCCTTGCCCCGGCAAAAGCCGGATGCCATGCCCTTGATTTGGGCCTGCGGGCGCTTGGGGGTTTCTCCGGGCGATACCCTGTTCATTGGCGATTCGATCAACGATTTTCTTGCCGGCCGGGCGGCAGCCTGTCGCGTTTTTCTGGTGCCTTACGGTTACAACGAAGATCGTGATGTGCATGATCTGGCTTGCGATGCTATAGTTGAGACCGTTGCCGATGCGGCAACGCGAATCGAGTATCGAGCAAAAAAACCGACGCATGAAACCACTTCACAACAATCTGCATCTTGAGCCCGCATTTTGGGCAGAGGCCTGGCCCTGGCGTAGCTGCCAGTAAGCTTGCTTTCTACTGGCACGCCTGTTTGTGCCACGCCTCTTGTTGCATTTTTGTTGCACTCATTGTTTGTGGAGTTTGTCATGATGGAATCCGTATTCAACCGGCTGGCCGCCGAAGGTTACAACCGCATCCCCGTTACGCTCGAGACCTTTGCCGATCTCGACACCCCGCTCTCGATTTACCTCAAGTTGGCCAATGGCCCCTACACCTATCTGCTCGAATCGGTGCAGGGTGGCGAACGTTTTGGCCGTTACTCGATCATCGGCCTTTCCAGCCCGACACGTATCGTGGTCAATGCGCATCAGGTGCTGGTGCTGACCGGCAATCGCATCGCCGAACGCGAAGACGATACCAATCCGCTCGAATTCATCGGCAATTACATGAAGCGTTTCCGCGCCGCGCCGCTGGCAGGCTTGCCGCGCTTCTGCGGCGGTCTGGTCGGGTGCTTCGGTTACGACACGGTGCGCTACGTGGAGACGCGCCTGACCCGCACGGCCAAAGCCGATGAGCTGGGTACGCCCGACATCGTGTTGCTGCTTTCGGAAGAAATCGCGGTGGTCGATAACCTCTCTGGCAAGCTCACACTGGTCGTTTATGCTGAGCCGGGCGTGCCGGGCGCCTATCAGAAGGCGCAGGCGCGCTTGAAGACGCTGCTGGCTCAGCTGCGCGAGCCGGTGAGCATTCCGGTCGAGACGCCGAGCCCTTCGCAGCCGGCGGTTTCCGTGTTCGGCGAAGCGCAATTCAAGCAGGCGGTACTCAAAGCCAAGAATTACATCACCGACGGCGACATCATGCAGGTGGTGCTGGCGCAGC
>CAZZDF010000236.1:0-3505 GCA_964652915.1 uncultured Propionivibrio sp.
GACTGGATGGCTGCGGGAGATTCCGCGTCGCCCTCGTCCGGCGCTCCGGCAAGTCAGGCCGGCACGGCGAGTGGCTCGACCTCGATACAAACTACTGCGCCAAGCGCATCTTCGGCCAATTCGTCGCCTCCGGCCGCAAAGCCGGTGCAGAAACCCGCTGAATCGACTTCGTCTGCCAATAAAAATGCTTCTGTTTCGCCCATCGCGCATCTGAGTACGGCCGAGAGCAGCGAGATGGGCAGGAAACTGCTGGACATGGGTGATTATGCGCAAGCCCGGATTTATCTGGAGCATGCCGTCAAAGGCGGCGACGGGGCGGCAGCCTGTCTGCTCGGCGAGATGACGCTGAAGGGACAGGGTGGCATCCCGGCCGATCAAGAGAAGGCAGCAACGCTGTTTCAGCAGGCGCAAGCCAAGAACATCATTTGTTTTGCTTCGAGCAAATAGCTAAATTGAACGCTGCTGGCAATACTCCATTTTTACAAGGATGATCAGATGAGACTTTCTTCCATTGCCGTATTGACCACCATCGCTTGCAGCCTCTGTGGCGGGGCGAACGCGCAAGGCTTTGTTTTCGGGTCCGGGGCACCGGCAAAACAGGAGGCGGCGCCTGCGCCCAATGTGGCGGTCGGGCAGCGCGATGCCAAGGTCGAGATTGCACAACGGCTGCTGGCGCGAATGGGGATGCTCAGGGAGTTGCCCAGCGGCGTCATGACGCCGGCGACGCAGGACGCGCTTCGCCTGTTTGCCAGCAGGAACGGGGTGGCCTATTCCGGTCAGGTTAACGATGCGACGCTCAATTCGCTGCGCCGGGTGATGTGGCAAACGCAGAACTGGGCCAGCGGTAATTACAAGGGGCGCGAGAAGCTGGTTGATGCGCAAGGCTTGCGCGAAGCGCAGATCCTGCTCGGCAAACTGGGCTTCAATGCCGGTCCTCTGGACGGGACTTTCGGGCCGCAAACGCAGGTGGCGACCGAAGCCTTTCAGGAGTCGCAAAATGTGACGGTCGACGGCCTGATCACGGCCACTGTCCTGATGAATCTGCGGCGCGCGGTCAACGGCGCCGGCGCCAAGGCGGCGGGCACGGTACGCGTGTTGAACTGGCCGGATTACATCGAGCCGAGCGTTCTGTCCGATTTCGAGAAGGAATACAACATTCGCGTCATCTACGATATTTTCGCCAGTAACGAGGATTTGCAAAGCAAACTGCGCACGGGAACGCCCTACGATGTGGTGATTCCGACTGGCAACACCGTTCCGGCATTGACCGAGGGCGGGTTGCTCGCCAAGCTGGATAAGGCCAGCCTGAAGAATCTCGCCAATATCGATCCGCGGGTGGATGCGGCCATGCGTTCGTGGGACAAGGACGGGAGCTACAGCCTGCCTTACATGTGGTACACGGTGGGTATTGCCTGGAATCCCAAACTGACGGCGAAGTTTGCTCCCGGGCAGGTGATGGAGTCCATGAACAACGTGTTCGATCCAGAAATGGCCAGACGCTTCCAGTCTTGCGGCGTCGGTATCGAGGATTCGGCCACAGACGTTGTTCCGCTCGCAGCGATTGCCGGCGGGCAACCGAAATGGGACGGAAAGAATTCGATTGCCGCCGCATCCAGAGTGCTTGATCGCATCAGTGGCATCGTCAAGGTGATTCCGACCGATCGCTTTGTCGATGATCTGGCCAAAGGCAAGCTCTGCGTGGCTATTGGCTTTTCCGGAGATGCCGTGCAGGCGCAGAGCAAGTCACACGGCATGGTCGAGTACAGCGTGCCTTTGGAAGGCGGCCTGCTGGCCATCGACGCCATCTCGGTGCCGGCCAATGCAAAGAACAAACGCGAGGCGCATCTGTTCATCGATTACCTCATGCGGCCGCAGGTGATCGGCAAAATCTCGAATACCGTGGGGTATGCCAATGCCAATCTCAAGGCGGGTGAATTCATGAGCGATAGCGTGAAATCGAATCCAGCGGTGGTGCCGACCACGGCCGCCCTGAGCCGCTCGTCGGCAATGCCGAGTCTGAGCGAGCAGGATCGTCAGGAAATTGCGCGCATTTGGGCGAGGTTCGCCAAATGATTTCCCGGGACGCTCAGGCCGGATTTCGTGGCTAAACAAACTCAGTCCTATTTCGGCGCCTTTCTTGCGCATCCCCGCAATCTGCTGTTTCTGGCAGCGGCGGGGTGCGCTGCGGCCTTTTCCTCGATTCCGTTTGGCTTGCCGGCAGTCGGTGTGATCGGCGTTATTACCCTGGGCGTGGAGATCATTGCTGCGCTGGTGGTGCCCGATCTGCCCTCGTTTCGCGCGGCGGTCGATGCGCAATCCAGTAGTCAGTCCCGTGCGGAACGTCAGGATCGCTTGCTGCGCGAATTGCAGGAGCGCGGGGAGAGGCGCGCGCTCGAAACGTTCGAGCACATGCGTTCCCGGGTGAGCGAGCTGTACCAGACGGCTGGCGATGCCAGTACCACGTTGACGGCGGCCGACGTGGATAAGCTCGCCGATCTGACGGTCGATTATCTCAATCTGAGTCTGGTCAACATTTCGCTCAGGGACCGTCGCACGCAGGTGTCTGACGAAGATGTGCGCAAACGGATTGTCTTGCTGCAGGCGCAGCTGAAGACCCCCTCGCTGGCTGCTGACGAAGAGCATCAGATTCAGAAGGCGCTTGCCGAGTATGTTGAAGCGGAGAACCGTTCCCGTCGTCTGACGGTTCGCCGCAATGCGCTGGAAGCCACCTTGCTGTCATTGCCGGATAAACTTGAAGAAGTCTATCAACTGGTAATGGCAGCTCCGTTTTCGACCGAGATGGGCAGCAAGATTGAAGAGTCGCTTTCGCGTTTGCGTATTGCCGAAGAAGTATCTGCCGAGTTCGATTCTGGCGATCTTTTCAATCTGGGTGATCCGGTTGATGTTACTTCAGCAAAAACAGCTTCCCGGAAACTCGGTCAACGCGCGGCGGCACAAAGCCAAAAAATCTGATCCGAACTTAGTTGTCACACTTTAAACAGGAGTATTTCACCATGGCCAACAACGCAATCTTCGCCCGTCTTTACAATTTGTGGACCGGCTTCATCTCCCTCTGGGTTTCCGATGTCGAAAAGGCCAATCCCGAGATCGCTTACCAGAACGCCATCGCCTCGATGATTGAAAAATACACCAAGCTGAAAGCGGCAACAGGGGCCATCATCGCCCGCCGGCAAGAAATCACCAGCCGTCTTGAAGCGGAGGAGCGCGAGCTTGCCAGTGTCAACGCGGATCTCGAGACAGCCCTGGCGACCAACCAGGATGATCTTGCCGTTGTCCTGATCCAGAAAAAGAATATTCTTGAAGCGTCGCTTGCCGAGCTTCGCGTGGAAGCCACGCAAGCGACGGCAGATGCTGATAACGCCAAGGACTCGCTGATTCAGCTGAAGGCGGAAATCGACAAGCTGAAGGCCGAGAAAGATCGTATGCTGGCAAAGATGCAAAGTGCGCAGGCGCGCATCCAGATTCAAGGTCAGCTCGACGGGCT
>CAZZDF010000237.1:0-3503 GCA_964652915.1 uncultured Propionivibrio sp.
GCCTCAATGATCTGCTCAACCGCGTCAAGGAAGACGCCGAGCGCGAACGAATCCGCGCCGAACAGGAAAAAGACCTGTGGCACGCTGTCGGCCATGAAATCATGTCGCCCCTCCAATCGCTGCTGGCACTGCACGGCACACCCGACGATCCAAGCCACCGCTACATCAGCCGCATGCAGCAGGCCGTGCGCGTTCTCTACGGCAGCGCCAGCCCCAGCGAAGCCTTCCAGACCTCGACACTGCAGGTACAGGCGGTTGATCTGGCGGAATTCGTTCATTACGTCGCTGAAAACGCCGGCATCGAAAACGTCCGCTTCGTCAACAATGCTGCTGACGAACCCGTACTCGTTCGCGCCGACGAATACCCGCTCGAAGACGTATTTGCCCACATCCTGAAAAACGCCGACCGTTTCCGCGCCCCCGGCACAACGATTGCACTCACTCTGGATGCACTCGAAACCACCGCCACCGTCAGCATCCACAACACCGGACCGGCCATCGCCGCCGACTTTATCGACAAGATCTTCGAATACGGCGTATCCGACCAGACGGAAGCCGGCGCCAAGGGAAACCGCGGACAAGGACTGTTCGTCGCCAAGACGTACATGGCCAAGATGGGGGGAACGATCAGCGTGCAAAACGTCGAAGACGGCGTCTGCTTCATCTTGGGATTTCAACGGCTACAAAGCGCGTAAACACTAAACTGTATCGCCAAAACCACAACAAACCACCGCATGAAAATTACCGTACTCTTCCCGACGCAAACCGAAGCAAGCCTTTTCCATGACGACTCGGTCACTACGCTCGTTTCCGGCGTCGGACTCACCGCAACCGCTGTTGCCACGCTGCGGGCGATCCAGAAGCACCAACCCGATCTGCTGATCATGGCCGGAATCGCCGGCATGTACCCGCATGCGCCGTTCCAGATCGGCGACGTCGTTCTGGTCAAAAGCGAAATCGAAAGTGACTTCGGCTTCTTCACACCTGAAGGATTCGTGCATCTCGCCGATCTGCCGCTGGAAATGGATTTCGAACGTCGTCACACGCTGCAATGCCCCTGGCTGCCGGAGGATTCACCATTTCCCACGACGCGCAGCGCCTCGCTCAACGCCGCCATGGCTCCGTTCATCGACACCCATCATCTGGACATCGAAAACATGGAAGGCGCTGCCTTCTTTCACGTTTGTCTGGAAGAGAAACTGCCTTTTCTGGAGCTTCGCGCCATCTCCAATTATGTCCGGATCGGCAACGATCAATGGGACATGCACGGGTCGATCCGCGCCATGACGGAAAGCTTGCACCAGCTTATCGCAACGCTGCGCACGAGCCAGCGTTTTGGCGCCCCTCGACCTACTCAACCGTTTGACCTGCCACAATGAGATGGGCATAATCAGATGCCAATTGCTTAGACCGTCGAGCCTTGGCAGCAAGGCAACTCCGGCTTGTCACCCGGCAAAAGACAACAACTCAACGCCGCACCATGGAAGCAACGATGTCCAATAATTACTTTCACCCAACAAGCAGGTCTTCGCGATCAAACGCATTGGCCGCTCTACACCAGCGAGCCGAACAACTGCTTGCCGAGAACGCTGCAGCATCACCCGGCGACTTCGATCCTTGTTCGCCCGAAGCCTTACAGGAACTACACCGCGAGCGGCAAGTGCAGCAAGTCATGCTTGAGCTGCAAAACGAAGAGCTACAGCAGGTGCAGCAAGCGCTGGAAGCGGCAAAAGCACACTATTTCGAACTCTACGACCTGGCACCCGTCGGCTACATCACCATTGACGAACACGAACAGATTTCTCTGGCCAATCTTACAGCGGCAAGCCTTCTTGGCATAACACGCGACGCTCTGGTGCACGAAGCATTCTCGCGCTTCATCGCCAAAGAAAGCATTGATGAATATCGCCAGCACTGCAAGCAACTGATGCAAACCGGCGAGCCACAAAGCTGTGAATTTCGGCTGGTGCGCGCGGACGGTTCCGCGTTCTGGGCGCTGCTTAACGCCACGGTGGTCGAAGAACCCGATGGCACGCCACACTTCAACATCATGCTCAACGATATCAGCCAGCGCAAGGAAACCGAAATCGCACTGGCTCAAGAGCGCTTTTTGCTGCACGCGCTGATGGACACCGTGCCGGAACACGTCTATTTCAAAGACCGCGACAGCCGCTTCATCCGCATCAGCAAATCACAATCGAGAATATTCAGCCTTCCCGACCCGGATGACGCCATCGGGAAAACCGATTTTGACTTCTTCACCGAAGAACACGCACGTCAGGCTTACGACGACGAACAGCAAGTCATGCAAACCGGGCAGGCGATCACGATCACCGAAAGAGAAACCTGGCCAGCGCATGCAGACACCTGGGTTTCCACCTCAAAAGCACCGCTACGCGACGAAAATGGCAATATCGTCGGCACTTTCGGTATTTCCAGAGACATTACCGCACACAAACTCGCCGAAGCCGAGCTCGAACAGCATCGCAACCACCTCGAATTCATTGTGCACCTGCGCACCAAGGAACTGGCTCAGGCGCGCGACGCTGCCGAAGCTGCCAACCGGGCAAAAAGCGCCTTCCTGACGCACATGAGCCACGAACTACGCACCCCGTTGAACAGCATCGTCGGCATGACCGAACTGGCTCTGCAGCGCGCAAGCGACCCCAAGCAAATCGATCACCTTGGCAAGAGCATGGCCGCCTCGAAACATCTGCTGGCCGTGATCAACGACATCCTTGACCTCACGCGGATTGAAGCAGGCCACCTCAAGCTGGAAGAAAAGAGTTTTTCGCCAGCACAGATGATTGACGAGACTCTCCAAATGCAGGGAGAAGCCGCGCGCAGCAAAGGCCTTGGCCTGCACCATGAACTTGCCGCCAACGTTCCGTCACTGTTGATCGGCGACGCCTTGCGCCTCAAACAGATCCTGCTCAACTTCGTCGCCAACGCCATCAAATTTTCCGACAACGGATCGATCACAGTTCGGGCCAGCCTTCAAGACGAAGACACCTACAGCGCAGTACTGCGACTCGAGGTAGTCGATCAAGGAATCGGCATCAGTCCGGAACGACAGGAACGCCTGTTTGACGCATTTGGCCAGACCGACGAACCGACCAAGCGTCAATATGGTGGTTCTGGCGTTGGCTTGAACATCTGCAAGCGGCTGACGACCCTGATGGGCGGCGCTATCGGCGTAATCAGCCAAACCGGAACCGGCAGCACCTTTTGGGCCACCGCCCGGCTACAGAAATGCCGGGCCAAAGACGACTCCGATCGCCCGAAATCCGTAGAACCCAGAGAACTGATCGCGCAGAAATTTTCCGGCCAACGCGTGCTGGTTGTCGATGACGACCCGATGACCCAGGAAATCGCCATGCTTCTCCTCAAAGACGCCGGTCTGCACGTCGAACTGGCCTGCGACGGACGCGAAGCGGTGGAAAAGGCGAAAACAGGCAACTACGCCTTGATCCTGATGGACGTCCAGATGCCGGTCATGAATG
>CAZZDF010000238.1:0-3502 GCA_964652915.1 uncultured Propionivibrio sp.
TGAAATGCTAGTTTGTGCCCCAGCTGGCAGATAACAAAATTGTAGGCGCGTTTTCTTCCTGATGCAACGCCAATTTTATGACCGCTGTGGCGTTGATTCGATTCTGGCGGAGCGAGGAAATAACCCCCAATTTGCCTGTTTCAAGCAGTCGCTTTGCGCAGGGGCGTGGACATACCATCGTGTCAAGTAGTGCTGTGCAATAGTCTTTTGGGGAGATGTTTTTGTTGTCCGTAAATCTTGGCTCCGATGATCTACTTCCATTTCATGGGTACAGGCAACCGCTGCTCGGTAGCTTCGGATTTGAGCGTGGAACCCCTGAGTTCTATTCGACGATCGAGCATTTTTTTCAGTCAGAAAAATTTCGCGGAGTCGATGAGTCTTTGCGTCAATACGTTATTGGTCTCCCTTCTGCTGCGGAAGCTCGCAAGGCCGGCCTTCGTTATGAAAAATTGAAGCCGCGCGCCGGTTGGTTCGCTATTCAGAATCAAGTAATGCGTGCTGGCATCTGGATGAAACTTCGTGAGCACGCTCATTACGCCAGAGCGTTGCTGACCGCAGACTCCTTTTCTCGCGCCTATCGTTTCAACGATAGTTACTGGGGTAATTTACGGCAAGGTGTTTCGGCCGGCGCTTATGCGTCTTTGCTGGCTGGTCTTCAGCAACAGTTGCGATCCGGTCCGATGCGGGTGGCTATCGTGGGTAGCCGGAGTTTTACCAATGCGGAGTTGCACAAAAAGAAACTGGATGCGTTTTTTGCGCGGGCGCTTCCTATGGAAATTCTGTTGGGGTGCAATAAAGGCTGTGATGACCTGACCGAACGGTGGGCTATCGCCAACTATGTGCCTGTCGTTCATTTTCCGTTGGTCGGAGGACGCAGCGCCTCCGAACGTGATCGCCGTAACACCGCGATGCTTTCCGAAGCAACGCATTTGGTGGCTTTTTGGCAAGACAAAACGAGTGAAGTTGCCGAAATCGTAGCGTTAGCCAAAAGCCGAAATTTGCCGTCTCGTATTGTTCATCTCGATTCCGTGGGTGCGATTGTACGAACGATTCCTTCGCCATCGTTGAGACCCACTTCTCGTGGTTCAAACGCCAGGACATAAAAAATGGAACATCAACGTATTCGAGTTGGCGATCTCGTTTTTGATCGAGAGCAAATGGATGAGTCTGTTGTCCAGAATAAGTTGCTGACGTTTCGCAATACCCATACTCGAGCGCTTTGTTTGTGCCGTTCGGAGGGCGTCGAAATGTACGTTGGTTTGCGCGGGGGGATGTGTTATCTGGCGCGTTTGCCCGGTAGTGCCAGTCGCCACCAGCCGTCTTGTCCTTCCTTTGATGTGGTGGATGATGGCGATGAAGACCGTCAGATTTGTCATCCTGACTTCCCGCTACAACGTGTTTTGCCTTCGTTTGATCTGAATACCAAGAGCGAACCGGCCGTTGCCGCCTCCCGTTCCTCCGCTGCCGTTGAAAAAATCAGTTTGCGCGCTTTGCTCCTGCAGTTATGGCGCAATGCCGGATTACATCGATGGTATCCGGCGATGCATGGTCGTCGGCATTGGAATCTTGTTCGCTATCTCCTTCAAAAAGAAGCGCAGTCGGTTTTGCTTGGCAACGTTCCTCTTGAAAGCCGTTTATTGTTGCCTGAAGTCTTTCGCTTGTCCGATGAGGACGCCCATCGCCGCCAAAATATCGGCTTCTTGGACTCGTTGTTGTCTTCTCGCCAAACCCATTCCTCCCGGCCCCTTGCTTTATTGGTTGGTCCGATTCGTTCCTTTCAGGCCTCCAAATTTGGTACCCGGTTACAAATTCGCCACTTGCCGGAGACCGTGTTCTATCTTGACGAATCGTTGTCTCAGTCGATTACTCACCAGTATCTGTTCGAGATTACCGGAATTGGCCGCGAGTCGAAGGACGAAGTGATGGCCATCCTGCTGGTCGATAAAACCTCTCATGGAAATTATGTGGCTGCCGATTGTGCGTTGATGCGCATATCCCCTGAGTGGTTGCCCTTGTTCTCCCACGCAGAAAAGGATCTGGTTGCCAATTTGGTTTCTTCTGGACGTTCTTTTCTTTTGTCGGCTCTATTGCCGCCCCATACCTCGCCAATCGCTTATTTGACCGATCTTGGCGAACATGTCCGGCCGCTTTTTGCTGGTGATTCGTCTTTTGCCGCTTAACCCATTTTTGGTGTATTCATGACCGACCGTTCCGACGTTGTTTTTAATCAAACGGCTCACCAGCTATCGCTAGACATTTTTGCCGAGGCTTTAGGCAAACCGCCGCCCATCACCGATGCGCCGGCAAGTATTGGTTTCATGAAGTCGCATGCCACCATTGATGTCTCGGATCTTTCCTTGGCGGCGCGCAAGGCGTTGAACGTATGTCATTTCATAGCCTGTGCCGATCTTGATCGCGCCACTTACGAGGTTGATGTCGGGTACTTTAAATGGATGATCAATATGCCTGGTACTAAAAACATGGCGTATTTGCGGAAAATGTTGCGTGATGCTCAAAAGTCAGCCGTGCAGGTCAATATTATTGATTCCCATTCTCCCGACAAAGACCTTTGGTTATCAGTGCAGATGATTGCGACCACTGGTATTGCTAATGGTCGTGTTGTTTTTTCTATTCCAGAGCATTTCAAGCAGCATTTGCGCAATGATGTTTCCCGTTCTTTTCTTTCCTTCCGTATTTCTGGCGGACTGACGTCTTTGTATTCTGCTGAGCTTTACGAGCGGCTGTTGCCGTATGCTGAAGCTGGAGCAACTTCGTGGTTATCTCTTGATGAAGTTCGGAAAATGGTGGGTATCGGCGATCAGAAATCCGGACAGGATTTTAGGTATTTGAAACGTGACATCATCAATTGTGCGGTTGATCAAATCAATTCACGAACCGACTTGCGTGTTGAGGTTTTGACCAAGAACGCCCCCAAAAGCCGACGAGTTGAGTTTGTCATGTTCAAAATATTGAGGCAACATTCTGCCTTAAATTATGGCGCCGGTCTCAAAGAGTTGAATGTTGTTTTGCGTGATGAGTTCGGACTGACGGACGACCAGATCGACGATTTAACCGAGCGCGCCTATACCCCTGAACGTATCTGGGAGGCTGTTGAGTACACGCGTTACCGGATTAGCAAAAACGGAATTGATTTTCCCGGCAAGTATCTCCTGAAGGCCATTGATGATGGCTATCGCCTTCCCTCGTCGCAAAAGCAGAAAGTTGTTGCTGAGAAGCAGATTAAAGAGGTGAAGAAAAAAACAACGGCAGAGGTTCATCGCAAGGCCGCTAGCGAAGAGTTGCCGTTTGAAGCATGGCAGTCGTGGCCTCCGGAAAAACTTGACGAGGCGTGGAGCCGTTTTATGACGACTTCTAAAGCCAAATTGGTGTGCGGCAAAAAGAAAGGACTTGATCGCGAAGCCCTGCTTCAGAGTCGTCTTGTACTTAGCGCGTTCAGTGCTTTCCTAAACGATCAGGACAAATAGCTGTTCGTCCATTTTTT
>CAZZDF010000239.1:0-3500 GCA_964652915.1 uncultured Propionivibrio sp.
AACCAAGGCGCTGGAAGCGGCCTGTGACGAAACCGGGCTTTCTGCGCCGCATTTGCTGGAAAAGTGCGGTGGCATCCGTTCGGCGCATGACTTTCATTTTCAGCGCTTTTTGTTCGAGCATTTTCCGCGCGGAATCGATTTTCCGGCCGTCGATTTGCCGGCTCCGCCGACGAACCTGCCGCGCGCCAATGTGCAGGCGTTTTCGATTGACGATGCGGCGACGACCGAAATCGACGATGCCTTTTCCTTGCAGGAACTGCCGGGGGTTGGATGGCGCGTCGGTATACATATTGCAGCGCCCGGTTTGGGCATTGCGCCGGGTTCGCCGCTTGACGAAATGGCGCGTGAGCGTTTGTCGACCGTGTACATGCCGGGCAACAAGATCACCATGCTGCCCGACGAGGCAGTGAACAGTTTCACCTTGTCGGCCGGGCGCGATTGTCCGGCGCTTTCCTTGTACCTGACGGTCACGCCGGAGTTCGAGATTACCGGGCACGATTCGGCCATTGAAATCGTGCCGGTTGTGGCCAATCTGCGTCATCACGATATTGAGCCGCTGTTCAACGAGCAGACTATTGCCGAAGGGCTGGCTGATTTCCCGTTCGGCAAGGAGCTGAAAACCTTGTGGCATCTGGCCAATGCCTGCGAAGGCCGGCGCGGCAAGCCTTCGGCGGTACAGGGTTTGAACGACTATAACTTCGCTATCGAAGGCGATCTGGCCGATGCCGGGAGTTGCCGCGTCGAAATCAGCGAACGCAAGCGCGGCAGCCCGCTCGACAAACTGGTCGCCGAATTGATGATCGTGGCCAACAGTACCTGGGGCGGCCTGCTGGCCGAGAAAGGCATCGCCGCGATCTATCGGGCGAAGACCGGCGGCAAGGTGCGCATGACCACCTCGCCGCAGCCGCATGACGGGCTGGGCGTGGCGCAATACGCCTGGTCGTCTTCGCCGCTGCGCCGCTACGTGGATTTGATCAATCAGTGGCAGTTGATTGCCTGTCTGCGCGAAGAAGCGCCGCATTTTTCGCCGAAATCCGCCGAGCTGTTTACCGCGATGCGCGATTTTGAGCTGACGTATAGCGCTTACGCCGAATTCCAGCGCAGTATGGAGCGCTATTGGTGTCTGCGCTGGCTGCGCCAGCAGGGCGTGCAAACCATCGAGGCGACCTTGCGCCGCGAAAGTCTGGCCAAGCTGGACCATTTGCCTTTGCTGCAACGTGTGCCTTCGGCGCCGCCGGACCTCAAGACAGGACAACGCATTCGCTTGGCTATTGAAACAGTCGATGACCTGATGCTCGATCTGGGTTGTCGTTATCTCGAAACCCTTGATTCTGCAGACGCGCATGTCGACGAAGAAATCAGCGAAGAAACCGCCGACGCCATCGACTAAGGCCAGTCAGCGGCAGCCGTCTGTTCATTTGCCGGAGGCGCCATCGCCGAACCGCAATCTGTGGATTGCCCTTGGCATTTCGCTGGCGCTGCACGGTCTGCTGCTTTCCTTGCACTTCACCTTTCCCGATGCTTCGCGTGCTTTTCAGGAAAAGGCGCTCGAGATTATTCTGGTTAACAGCAAGTCGGCGCGCAAGCCCACCGATGCGCAGGCGCTGGCGCAGGCCAACCTCGACGGCGGTGGCAACGTCGAGAAAAACCGCCGTGCCAAGTCGCCGTTGCCGGTTTCGGCGACGACGCAAAGCGGCGACGAACTGGAGCAGGCCGAGAGCCGTGTTCGTGAGATGGAAGCCAAGCAGCAACGCCTGTTGGCGGCAGCACGCAGCAAGGAGCGTGCGGCGCCAAAGTCTGGCAAGGAAGCACAGCCGCAACCGAGCAATGCTGTCAGCGGCAGGGATCTGGCTAATAGCGCATTGGCGATGGCGCGTCTGCAGGGTGAAATCGACCGGAATACCGATGAGTACAACAAGCGTCCGCGCAAGAAGTTCATCGGCACGCGCACGGAAGAGTACCGCTTTGCGCAATATATTGAAGATTGGCGCTTGAAGGTCGAGCGCGTGGGCAACCTGAATTACCCGGAAGCTGCCAAAGGCAAGCTCTTTGGGGCTTTGATGCTGACGGTGACGATTGATAGCGACGGGGCCGTGAAAAGCGTCGAAATCAATCGTTCTTCCGGGCACAAGATTCTTGATGATGCGGCGCGGCGCATCGTGAATATGGCGAGTCCGTATGCAGCATTTCCTCCCGATATCCGGCGGGATACCGATCTTCTGGTGATCACCCGCAAATGGAGTTTTACCAGCAGCGACCAGCTTGAGACTAGCGCTCGCTGAAACGCTAAAGCCAACCAATACCGATTCATGACTGATCAATACTGCGTTATCGGCAACCCGATCGGCCACAGCAAGTCGCCGTTGATCCATGCCGCCTTTGCCCGGCAGACCGGTGAAGATATTGCCTATACCACCTTGCTGGCGCCGCGCGACGGATTTGTCGATAGCGTCCGGGCTTTTGTCGCTGCCGGCGGGCGGGGTGCCAACGTTACCCTGCCGTTCAAGGAAGAAGCATTCGCTTTCGTCGACCGCCGTACGCCTCGTGCCGAGTTGGCCGGGGCGGTCAATACGCTGATTTTTGGCGAGAACGGCAGCCTTGGCGACAATACCGATGGTGCCGGCATGATGCGCGACATTACGGTGAATCTGGGTTTTGCGGTGACCGGCAAACGCGTATTGTTGCTTGGCGCGGGCGGCGCATCGCGCGGCGTTGTCGGGCCGTTGCTTGAAGCCAAGCCGACCGCGCTAATCATCGCTAATCGCACGGCGGACAAGGCGCTTGCTCTGGCCGAGCGTTTTGCATCGCTTGGGCCAGTTTCAGGTGTCGGTTTTTCGGAATTAGCCGGGAAGGTCTTTGATCTGGTGATCAACGCTACTTCGGCAAGTATCGACGGCGAGGCGTTGCCTTTGCCGAGCGGTCTGTTTGCTTCCGGCAGTCTGGCTTATGAAATGATGTACGGGCGGGGCGAGACGCCTTTTCTGCGCTTTGCCCGAAGCGATGGAGCAAGCCGCCTGGCCGACGGGCTGGGCATGCTGGTTGAGCAGGCGGCAGAGGCTTTTTTCGTCTGGCGCGGTGTTCGTCCGGATGGCGCTCCGGTTATGGCCATGTTGCGTCACGCATGAGCGGGCGGCGTTTTGTTACCGGCGTTTGGCGGTGGAGCAAGCGCATATTGCTCGGTGCGATAGCCCTGTTGCTTCTTTATCAGTTTTGGCTTTTCGGTTGGGTGTTGTGGTGGAAGTGGGTAAATCCCGATACCACCCGCTTCATGGAAATCCGTCTGGCCGAGTTGCAGCTCAAGAATCCTGAGGCGCGGCTGAAGAAACAATGGGTCGACTACGGGAAAATATCGCCGAATCTGAAACGTGCGTTGATTGTTTCCGAAGACGATTTGTTCGTCCATCACGAAGGCTTTGACTGGGACGGCATCCAGCGAGCGATCGAAAAGAACCAGAAGAAAGGCAAGGTGGTGGCCGGTGGTTCGACGATTTCGCAGCAGT
>CAZZDF010000240.1:0-3496 GCA_964652915.1 uncultured Propionivibrio sp.
CGGCCTGTTTGAGCAGGTCGATGAAAAAGAGCTTGAGCGTCATGCGGTTGAAACCAAATTTTTCTTCGATGACGAATTGCGAATAAAGCGAAAAGGGGATGTCGATCAAGCCGGAGATGCCCATCACGCTGAAGATCACCGCCAGCCCGTAGCCAAGCCCGTCGAGGCGACTGCTCCAGAAACCGTCGAGCGCCTGTAGTCCGCCGCCGAAAGTGAAGGCCAGCAGCACGGCGACTTCGATGGCCAGTCCGAGCAAGCCAAAGCGCGTTCGCGTGATGCAGTAATCGGCGGCTTTTTGATGTGCGGCGAGTTCGATTTTGCCGACAAACTGCTCGGGCACCGCGTTCCGGTGGGCGCTAACGTGGGAGACTTGTCGCCAGGCCAGCCATACGCGGATGGCGATCATCAAGGACAGGGCAAGAAGAAAAATGGCGGAGAAAGTGTTGGTCATCAAGCTGTGAGAAAATGCGGGTTTGGAAAAATCGGACAGATTATATGGCACAGGACGCAAATCATCTCGTTTGGCTGGATATGGAAATGACCGGGCTCGACCCCGAGCGCGAGCGCATCATCGAACTGGCGATGATTGTCACCGACAGCAACCTGAATACGGTGGCCGAATCGCCGGTGTGGGTCGTTCATCAATCCGACGCGCAACTCGATGCCATGGACGAGTGGAACAAGACGACGCATGGCCGTTCCGGGCTGATCGAGCGGGTCAAGGCATCGCGCCTCGACGAACGGGCGGTCGAAGCTGCGGCGCTGGCTTTCGTGCAGGAGTACGTGGCCAAGGAGGTGAGCCCGATGTGCGGCAACTCGATCGGGCAGGATCGCCGCTTCATGGTGCGCTATATGCCGGAACTCGAAGCCTGGTTTCATTACCGGAACCTCGATGTCAGCACGGTCAAGGAACTATGCAAACGCTGGCAACCCGAGGTGGCCAAGGGCTTTGAAAAGAAAGCCGATCACACGGCGCTGGCCGACATTCGTGAGTCGATTGAAGAGTTGAGGTACTACCGCGCGCACTTTTTCAAACCGTAATTCGGGGCGCGGGCGAGGCTTCTAGCTCGTCCCTTGGTCCTGAAGTGGGGCTGCAGGAAGCGAGTCTTCTGCTGCATTTCCGGTTTCGCGGCGATACAGGTGGAAGAAGGTGTTGCGGTGGCGGTCGCCGGGCCGCTTGCCTTCCCATGTCTGCTGCCATCCGGCGGCGGCCAGTTTGGCCGGGTTGCGCGGTTCGCCGTAGACCAGCAACCAGTTGCAGCGTTTGCTGGCGCTGTTGCTCAGCGGGAGAGTGCGAATATCGTCAAAATAGTTCAAGGATGCACGGATCGAGTCCTGCAGGTTGATGCTGGCAACGCAGCCCTTGTCGTTTTGCATGGCTTTGGCCAGCGCGGATGACACGGGCCGGTAGGTCTTGCCGTAGTCGATCCACGGCATCCATAGAACGGCAACCAGCACCCAGAACAAGGTCAGCCCCGACATCCAGTGCATGATTCCGCGCATCGGCGAGCGCGGACTGGTGATGATGATCCAGAACCAGATTGCCGTGATGGCCAAGGAGAAAACAAAGGCGATCAGGCTGAATTGTCCGACGAAACCCGGCTCCAGACGCACGGCCTGGCGCGCAAGGCGCTCCGGCCAACCGAATACCATGGCGCACCAGGCGATCCAGACGACCGCCGCGAATACGCTGAAGGTCATCATCCCGAACCAGTCGAAGGCATTTGCCGCGCCCCGCCGCAGCGTGGTGACGCCGGGTACGGCCAGGAGAACCAGTGGCGGCAACAGCAGCAGGGCGGAAGAACTTCTTAGTTCGACGCCAAGCCCGAGCATGAGCAGAACGGTGAGGAAGGAGACAGCCGGCAAGGCGATGGGGCGGCTGGTCAAAACTCTGCGTTTCGCCCATAGCGCCCAAGCCGCGAGAGGCAGGGCCGGCCATGCGTACCACAGCAGTGTGTTCAGGTAGCGCAGGATGTCGTATATCCGCTGTCCGGAACTGGTCAGTCCTTCGGCTTCGTGTTGCAAGAAATCGGCAAGGTAAGCGGGAGCCAGAATGCGAAGCGGAAGCAGCCAGATCGCCACCAGTAGTGAGGCCATGACCAGGGAAAGGGCGACATGGCGCGCGCATCTTGGCTTCTCCGGCGATAGCCAGATGGCGGCGGCGACCACCGGTAACAGCGTCAATACCGGTAGCAATCCATTGGCAAGAAAGCCCAGGGCCAAGGCAAAGCCAAGAATGGATGTGGCAAATCCGGGGCGTCGCGGCATCAGGGCGAGTGCCCAATAGGCCGCCGTGTGTGCCGTCAGCGCGGCCAGCATCGGCTGCGCTTCGTGGGCGTGAAAGAGAAAGCCGATGCTGCCGGCCAGAATCAGCGGCGCAGCGGCGGCATGATCCTTACCGTGCAGTTCGCGTGCGGCCAGCAGGATGAATTCGAGCGCCAGCAGGGTGAATAGTCCGCTGGCCAGACGCGCGGCGTCGTGGAAAGGCAGCAGCCAGGAGAAGAGATGGCCGGTGCTGGCGGATATCCAGTAATAAAGCGGGGCGTCGACATAGATCTGCCCGGCCAGTTGCGGGATCAGCCAGTGGCCGTTTATGAAAATATCGTAAGCAACGCCGATCGAGATGGCGTCATCATGCTTCCACGGGTCATGCCCGATCAGCCCGATAAAAATGTAGATGGTCAGCAGGGCAGCCAGTACCCATCCGCTGGGCGGCAGGGAAATGCCTTTGAAGCGGGGATGTTCCTGTGCGATGGGCATGGCGGGCGGATGTCCGTGGTGGAAACGGCGGGGTAGTAGTCGACATAAAAAAGGCAGCCCTGCGGCTGCCTTTTCGCTGAGTCCGCGTGAACTCTTGGTCCGGCTTAGGCCGGCTTGTGCATCGCGCCGTATTTTTTGTTGAATTTCTCAACGCGGCCGGCGGTATCGATGATCTTCTGCTTGCCGGTGTAGAACGGATGGCAGGCCGAGCAAACTTCGATGTGCAGCGGCTTGTTCATCGTCGACATGGTCTTGAAGGTGTTGCCGCAGGAGCAGGTAACCTCGATTTCCTGGTAATCGGGATGGACGTCAGTTTTCATATTGGGTGATTCCTGTAGGTCAAGTCTAGCCGGCTCGAATCAAATAAGATTGTTTCGGATTCCGGCTCCGGAGAACGCGCAATTATCCTCGGATTTTCAGATATTTGCAATCAATGGTTTTGTGAATGGCGATGAGGGCTCTTATCGCCGCATCGAATCAAAGAACTCGCCGTTGTTTTTGGTGGCTTTGATCTTGTCGAGCAGAAACTCCATCGCTTCGAGATCGTCCATGTTGTAGAGCAGCTTGCGCAGCACCCACATCTTTTGCAGGACGTCGGGCATGAGCAGCAGTTCCTCGCGGCGCGTACCGGAACGATTGACGTTGATGGCCGGATAAACGCGTTTTTCGGCCATGCGGCGATCGAGGTGGATTTCCAGATTGCCGGTGCCCTTGAATTCTTCGTAGATGACGTCGT
>CAZZDF010000241.1:0-3493 GCA_964652915.1 uncultured Propionivibrio sp.
GTACGCGCAGTTTGCCGGCCTTCAAGAACTTGTTGATGATCCGGTAGATGTCCGGGTCGAACGGGGCGTCCTGGCGTGTTTCGAGCAACTCGTAGAGCGCCGATTCGTCGTTAACTGTGCCGAGATAGCGCCAGTGATCGACCAGATGAAAGTCTTCACGCATACCAAATTCGTCGCGTTCGATGAGCGCCACGGCGCCGGGGTAGGGCCAGTCGCTGCGTTTGAATTTGGCTAACGCGGTCATCAGGCGGGCGCTGTGCAGCGATAAGGGTTCCTTGCCGATGCAGGCGCCGCGACAGGTTTTCTGTTTGTAGGCGATGCAGGCTTCGCCGGCTTTGGCAGTGCCGAGGCCGAGCTGGTTGTGGCACAGCTTGTGGGCGTCAGCCAGCCGGCGCAGGGTGTGAACCGCCTCGCGCGGGTTGTGGTAGAGGCCGAAGAGGTCTTCGGCGCGGGAAAAATCAAGTTCTCGCGCATAAACGAGTTGCGGTCGAAAATCGCCCTCGCCGTGTTGGATCAGCTGCCAGGCGCAAAGATCGTCGATGGCTTTACGTGCAGGGGCGGAAAGCTCATGTTCGGCGAGGCGCGCGCCAAGTTCGCCGGCGGCTTCGCGCCATTCAATACGCCAGGTGTTTTTGGCCAGCGCCGTTTCGCGATTGGCCGGGGAAAAATGTCCGAGCACTTGCTGCCGCAGATTGCTGCTACGTTTGCACTGCAGCAGGCTGCCATCTTCGCCAAGCATGGCGTAGGCGCCGGGGGCTTCGGGTAAATCGTCGATCAAGGTGGGGTCGAGTTGTGGCGGGAGTTCCGGCCGGCCGACAAGGGCGCTGACTGCGCTATGAATGGTTTCCGGCGGCAATTCTGCGTGCCACTTTTGCCATAAATCCCACAAGACGCGGGCGTCGGCCAATGCGCGGTGGCGTTCTTCAACGAAAATCTCGTGGCGCGACACCAGCGTGTCGAGGCTGTGGCGGTGGTGTTGAGGGAACAGCTTGCGTGACAGCTTGACCGTGCACAGATTTGGCGCGCGGAAGTTGATGCCAATGCGCTTGAATTCATGTTTGAGAAAACTGTAGTCGAAGCGCGCGTTATGGGCGATGAACAGGCGTCCGCGCAGCTTTTCGAGCACTTCGGGTGCCAGCTGGGCAAAGCTCGGTGCCGTCGCCACCATCGCCGAATCGATCCCGGTCAGGCCGGTGATGAAACTCGAAATCGGGCGATCCGGATTGACCAAAGAGCTCCATTCGCGCGCGCCATCCTGATCGACTTCGACGAGGCCGATTTCGATAATGCGGTCGGTTGCAAAGTTGGCGCCTGATGTTTCAAGGTCAACGAAAACCAGCGGTTCTGGCGTGAGCAAAGGATTCATCAATGGGAGTCTTGTTTTTAGGTTGGAGCGATACGGTGAGCGCGGGGTATTTTATTGGTTATTCCGGGGAGCTGACTTTGATGTGGTCTGACGAGCTGAGGTGCGGAGACTTCAATGAGTGCAAGCGTTTCGGACTATGGTTGAAATACGACGAATAAATCCGGCTTACCAACGCGAAGAACATGCCTGCAGAAAGGCCGCACATCAGAATGCCAATTAATCCTTCTATCGGTCCAAGCAAGCGCCAAGTCGGAGGCAGCACCAGATCGCCGTAACCGACAGTCGTATAGGTAACGCCCGAGAAATACAGTGCCGATTCGATGTCGGGCATGCATCCCCGCCAATAATAAAATGCGCCCCAGACGGTTATTTCGGCAAGGTGGATGAACACCATCAGCAAAGCCGTGCGGATTAGCAATCGGCTGATCCGCCAGAGTCCTATGGTTGACGAAGTATTGGATCTGGCCAGAACGTCGAGGATAAGCGCCAGGCCAAAAGCGTGAATGAAGACGGTGACGGCGATTAAACCACAGGCAAAGAGAGTGATTGGGAGCATGGTCGTGGCAGCCGTTAACGTCGCGCCGTGGAGGCCATGTCAGGCCGTTCCGGGTTCAGGGCAGCTTCGGGGGAAGCCAACCAACAGGAGCCGTCGAGTGCTTGAGAAAGAGCTTGATTTCGTAACATGGCAGTTTGGCGATCAGGGCTTTCGTTTCAGCCGGGCGAAGAGTAAAGGGGCGATATTGTCGGCCAATAACAGGCCAACGGCGAGGACGGCGCCAATGGTGGCCATGTCGGTCATCAATTGCAGGCCGGCGGTATTGTCTTTTTCGATCAGGGCGTGAACGCCGCGCAGCCCCATGCTGCCGGGAACCAGGGCGATCAGGCCGGGGATTTTCATCAGAATGTCGGGTTGGCCTGTGAGGCTGGCATAGAGGTGTCCGGCGATGGCTACGGCAAAAGCGCCGGCAAAGGCTCCGACAACATTGCCGAGAACGGCGCTGGTCAGGGCATAGACCAGCCAGGCGAGCAAGCTGCCGCAAACCAGCACATGAACGGAACGCAGCGGTACTTGCAACAGGCCGAGTAGCGAAACGCCGAGGACGGCGATGGCCGGTACCGTCATCCAGGCCGGTTGGGAAGCCAATGTGCCGCTGGCGTGCGAGGGCAAAAGGTTCTGGCTGAGGTGCGTGCCGATGGTCAGCCCAGCGCCCATCATGAAGAGCAGCACCAAGACGCCGGCCAGCCGCCCGGTGCCGGAGAGCAGGTTTTGTGTGGCCAGCTCGGACATGGCGATGGTGAAGGTAAAGCCCGGCAAAAGCAGGACGACGCCGGCCAAGGCCGAAATGAAGATCGATTGCTGCGGTAATGCCAGGGCGAGGAGGTGGGCGCAAAGTGCCGCGGCGGTGCACAGGATGACCGGCATGGCCGGCCCCAGCTTCGGAATGCGCGCCATGGCCAGATAGCCGCTAACGAAGAGCATGCCGGTCAAGCCGCCGCAAAGCACTTCGATCCAGCCGCCTTGCAGCAGTACGGCAATCGAGCCGGACATCAGAAAGCCGAGCAAAACAAAAGGCCAGCCCGACCACAGCGGCGGCGCATTCATGATTTCTTGAAGCCGTGCTTCGTAGGATTCCAGACTGACGCTGCGGTCCAGTTCGCAGATCAGGTTTTCCAGCGCGATCAGCCGCGCCATGTTGTAGTCGTAATAGCGTAAGCGCTGGATATCAATTCGTTTCGTCCCATGGGCGCTGCTGATGATCAAGGTCAGCATGGTCAGAACGGCAATGCATTCGATGTTTACGCCAAAGCGCTGGCCGATGGCGTTGAGATTGCGCTCAAGATCATGCGCGGGCATGCCGCTGGTGTGCAGCGCCTGAGCGAGGTTGTGCAGGAAACGGGTTAGCCGGTCGAGGTCTGCCGGCGCAGAAAAAATGCCCTGGGAACCAATATCCATACGGCTCTCAGGGCATTTGTTTCCTGCAACGCCCGGGGGCGTCGCAGGAAATGTTGCAATACAGCTTAGTCAAGCACATGCGAGACCAGGCCGTCGGCCAGCTTCGGCTCGAACCAGGTCGACTTGGGCGGCATGACTTCGCCGGCGTCGGCAACCGACATCAGCTGGGTCAT
>CAZZDF010000242.1:0-3491 GCA_964652915.1 uncultured Propionivibrio sp.
CGCCTTCGTCGACCTTGACCCAGTGCTGGTCCATTTTGTCCATGGTGATCAGGTAAACCGTTTTGCCTTTGGCCGCATCGGCTGCCGAGGCGGCCGGGGTGACCAGGGAGAGAGACACGGCTGCTGCGGTAATCATCGACAAGGCTTTCAGTGCTTTTCTCATTTCCACTACCTCCTCTATAAAGATCACGATGAAGCTCCGGAATCCGGGTGTGCCGGTTCCAGACGCTATTTGGGGGGACGCTTTCTGAACAAGCTGAACTTTCCGCTGCGGGCGATCCGGTCAATCAGAACCGAGATGATGACGACGACCCCGATGACCAGATTTCTCAAAGCCAGGGGCGCGCCGGCAAACTGCAAGCCGTTGTTCAATACGCCCCAGATGAACGACCCAATGACCGTGCCGAAGAGCAGGCCTTGTCCGCCCATGGTGCTGACGCCGCCGATGACCGAGGCGGCAACAGCGTTCAGTTCGTAGGACATACCGGCGTTCATGGTCCCCATTCCGCTTTGGGCGGTCAGGATCAAGCCAACGACTCCGGCAAGAAACGAGCTGAAAACATAGACTTTGGTTTCGGCGGCGACGACATTGACGCCGGAAAGCTTGGCTGCTTCGTAGTTGCTGCCGATGGCATAGGTGTGGCGACCGGTGCGCGTCTTGCCGAGGATGAAGGCAAAGACGAGGAACAGCACCAGGCCGATCCAGATCGGGTTGTAGAGGCCGAGTGTTTCGCCGTAGTAGAAGAAGTTCTTGAAGCCCTCGGCTTCGTCGGGGATTCCGTCGGTGTTCATGTTGCCATTGACCAGCTGGGCGATGCCGCGGGCGATGATCATGGTCCCCAAGGTGGCGATGAAGGCAGGCAGCTTGGTGACCGATACCAGCAGCCCGTTGAGCAGTCCGATGGCGCAACAGGCGGTGAGGGTGATTGCGCTGGCCAGCCAGGGATCCATCTTTCCGGCGGTCATCAGGGTGGCCGAGATCATGCTGGACATCCCGGCGACCGAGCCGATCGACAGATCGATGCCGCCGGTAATCATCACAAACGATTGTCCGATGCCGACGATCAGGATCGGAACCACCTGACGCAACAGATTGGTGGTGTTCTCTCCGGAGAAGAAGGTCGGATTGATGATGCCGAAGACCAGCACCATGATCAGCATGGCGACCGTCACCGAAATGACCTGACCCATTCCCCTGATGGCGAGAAATTCTTTCAGATGTGATTTTTTCATCGTGCGCTCTGTTATTTCAGGTTTTGTCGAATGCGTTATTGAACGGAAAACTGGGTGGCATGACGCAGGATTTCGTCCTGCGTGGTTTCTTTCGAAATCAGGTTGCCGGTGATCCGGCCGTTGCACATCACCAGAATCCGGTCGCTCATGCCCATGACTTCGGGCATTTCCGAGGAGACGAACAGTACGCCGATGCCTTTGGCCTTGAGCTCGTTCATGATGTTGTAGATTTCGACCTTGGAGGCGACGTCGATACCACGGGTCGGTTCGTCGAAAATGACGACTTTTGCGTCACGTACCAGCCATTTTCCCAGGACGACTTTTTGCTGGTTGCCACCGGAAAGATTCTTGGCCGTCTGTTCGACGCTCGGTGTCTTGATTCGCAGGTTGCTGACGGCTTTCCCGGTTAGTTCGTTTTCGACCCGGCTGCTGACAACGCCCCAACGGTTGCAGATACGGTCGAGGTTGGCTAGCCCGACGTTTTCGCGGATCGACAGCTCGGTGCACAAACCCTGTTTCTTGCGGTCTTCCGGCCCCAGGACGATACCTTTGCAAATCGCGTCGCGGGGTGTGTGGACGGCGATGTTTTCGCCATCGAGCCAGATTTCACCGCTTTCAATCGGATCGGCGCCAAAAATGGCTCTGACCAGCTCGGTTCGTCCGGCGCCCATCAGGCCGGATAGGCCGACGATCTCCCCGGCATAGAGCTCAAAGGAAACGTTCTTGACGATGCCCGAGCAAAGGTTGTTGACCGCCAGCAAACGGGCACCCTTGTCGACGCGGGTATGTGGGAACTTCTCCTTGATTTCGCGCCCGATCATCATGGCGATGATTTCGTCTAGGGTTGTTTCGGCGAAGTTCCGGGTTGCGACATAACGGCCATCGCGAAAGATCGAGACGCGATCGGTGATTTCCTTGAGTTCTTCGAGACGGTGCGAGATGTAGACGATGGCCCGGCCTTGTTGTTTCAACTCGCGGATGATCCGGAACAGTTCGACGATTTCCCGTTCGGTGAGTGCCGAGGTTGGTTCGTCCATGATCAGAATCCGCGCATTCGTTGACAGCGCTTTGGCGATTTCAACCATCTGCTGTTTGGAGACGGGGAGGGTCTTGACCACGGTGGTCGGGTCAATGTCGATCTTCAGCTCGTCGAGAACGAGCTTGGCCTGCTGGTTCATTTCCTTTTGCCGGATCACTCCGTGGAAATGCGCTTCGCGCCCGAGGAACATGTTTTCGGCGACCGTCAGGTCGGTGCACATGTTCAGTTCCTGGTGAATGATGGCGATGCCCAGCTCCTGGGCGGTTTTTGGCGTCAGCTCCCCGAGTTCATTGCCTTCGAGGCGATAGCTGCCGGAGTCGCGTGGGTAGATTCCGCTAATGATTTTCATCAGCGTCGATTTGCCGGCGCCGTTCTCTCCCAGTAGTGCATGCACCTCGCCAGCCTTGAGGTTGAACTGAACATCGTCGAGAGCCCTGACCCCGGGAAACGATTTGCAAATTCCGGATAGCTCGATCAGATACGTTTCCACAAAAAACCTTTCCTGGCCTGGTCGTTGTCAAAGCGGATTGATTTGCGCAAATGCGGTTGGTCTGCGACGGCTTTATCGTAACAGGCTTTGAAGCAAGAATTAGGATCAATTCGTTGCGGTCTTTTCTGTCGTCCGCAGCGTTTGTCTTGCTTTTTAATAAATTGCTGCATATAGTCAGTTTATCTTGTTGATATGTCGGTATTTTATGAACATCTCTTCGACCGCAAAATACAGTTTCCGGATTCGTACACGCAGCGGCGCGATGGTTGAAAATCTGCTGATATATGGCAAGGATGAACCGGATGCCGAGCGCAAGTTGCGCCAGATCTACCTCGGTTGCGAGATCATCGAGAGCAAGCGGATGGTGGTCCCCGTGCAACGGAGTAGTCCGGTAACCTACGAGGATGTGGTGGACCTGATTTCCGGAGGCACTGGCGCCAGTTCCGCTGACTAGCGATCCGGCTCGGCAGGTATTTGTGCCGTTCCGGCTGAGCGAAGCAAGCCGCAGACTCAATTGGCGCAGGTAATAGTGGAAGTCGTCACGGCCTGGTCGGTATGTTGAAGTTCTATGTCAAACGATTGACTTCTCGGTCATCCCCTTTACAATCCCTTAAGCCGTTTTAGCCGGCGGTGGCCGCCTCGCACAGCGATCTGCGACTGCCGTTCTTCTGGTCTTGTTTCTCCAGGAATCGCAAATAGTGCTTGTGCTTTTGCCGGCGTGTGCTTTAG
>CAZZDF010000243.1:0-3459 GCA_964652915.1 uncultured Propionivibrio sp.
GGTAAGCAATTGTTAAAGTTGGTTGCATAAAGCCCTAGTTTGGATTATTAAACACATAGGGATGTTGGTTTTTTGTTGCGGTGGCGAAAGGATGGGTGATGGAAAGCTTTCCCGGGCTCGATTTATACGATGATGGCCACCGGCTGGAGGCCTCGATTGTGCCTGTCGAGGGGCGTCCGTCGCTCGATCTGGAAAGCTTGCGCGGTCTGCTGGTACAAGCCGGTTACGGAGAATGGCCGATATCCGACGAGGTGTTGAACAAACTGGTCAATCTTTATAACACTGCTTCCGCAGCCTTTGAGTTGCCCTTGGGGGAAATTCGCGACGCCTTGTTCTTTGTCGAAATCGCCGACGATGCCATGCAGGCCTGGCTGACGATCACGCCGGCGAAAGGTGGCAAGGGGCCTTCGTCCGACGACGTTTATATGCGTTTGGGTGAAGCCGGCGTGACGTTTGGTATCGATCAGGCGGCGGTCGATGCGGCGTGCGCCGCAGGGGCTGCGGAGCACGTGTTGATTGCCTCGGGGACGCCTGCCGTCGACGGTGAAAATGCCCGTTTCGAACTGCTGATTTCCGATGCACGTGATCGCGCGCCGCAGATGAACGAGCATGGGTTGATCGATTTTCGTGAGCAGGGCGCCATTCCGACAGTCAGCAAGGATCAGCCGTTGATGCGGCGTTTGCCGGCGACGACCGGCACTGTCGGGCGCAACGTGCGTGGCGTACCGGTTGAACCCAAACCCGGTAAAGACGCAACGTTCGATGGCAATATGGTCGGGGCCTATGTTTCCGGCGACGATGCCAATTTGTTGCTGGCCACTTTTAGCGGGCAGCCGGTGCGCTGCGGTAATAACGTGCACGTCGAGCCGGTTTATCGGATTCGCGAAGTCAATCTGGCGACGGGCAATATTTCCTTTGACGGAACGGTGCAGGTTGAAGGGGAGGTCTTGCCCGGAATGAAGGTGCATGCCACCGGCGATATCGTCATCGGTGGCGTCGTCGATGGCGCATTCCTCGATGCGGGCGGAGATATTCATGTGGCTGGCGGGATCATCGCCAAGTCGCAAGTCAGAGCCGGAGGCGCTGTGTCCGCGCGTTTTGTCGAAGGGTCCCACGTGTTTGCCGGTACGGCGATTGCCGTTGACGATACGGCTTTGCAGAGCGAATTGCAGGCCAATAACCAGATTGCCGTTGGCGTAAAGTCGCCAGAGCGGGGGCGTCTGGCCGGTGGGTCGGCACGGGCGATGATGTTGATTCGTGCTCCGCTGCTCGGTTCGACAACCAGCGGAGTGACTTCCTTGTTGCTTGGGGTAAACCCGGTGCTCGAGTCGCAGTATCAGGAGATTCTGCATAAGGTCGAGAAACAGAAGGCAGAAGAAGAAAATCTTGAGAAAGTCATCAAGCATTTGACCAAGGTTGGCGATAAGGGCGGAATGCTTGAGCGAGCCAAGATTTCCTGGCAGCAGGCGTTAAAAAACTGGGGAGCGTTGATGACCGAGCGCGACGAGCTTGAGAAACAAATGGCCTTGATTGCCGAAGCGCGTGTCGAGGTCGGCGTCAGCTTGTCGGGTGCCGTTGATATTACCTTCGGAAACAAGGTATTGCGGGTGCGCAAGAGTTATGAGACAGGGGCTTTCTCAATGGGCGCTGATCGGATTATGTTTACCGATCTGGCTGGGAACGAGGTTGTTGCCACTTAGTCGTGCTCTGCGTGAGTATGGTTTTGGAGAAGTTGATGATGTTCAAATGGACTAAACGTGGCTTGGCGTTTTTGTTTTTTTGCGTAATTGCCGGTGTGGCTTGGGCAGGACATACCAGTGTCGGCGTGGTCGTTGGCCCGATGTGGGGGCCGTGGTACTACCCGCCGGCGTACTACTATCCGCCTTACTATCCGTCTTATCCGCCGGTTATCATTCAACGGGCGCCGCAGGTGTATATCGAGCAATATGCGCCGGCACCGGATGCGGCACCCGCGCCGGCGCCGAATACCGGTAATTACTGGTATTACTGTCCGGCGTCGAAAGCCTATTACCCTTACGTGAATGAGTGTCCGGGCGGCTGGCAGAAAGTGGCGCCGCAGCCACCAGCCCCACAGTGATGTTGATTGGAAAGTGATGAAATGAAGATGTCTAAGGCATGGGCGGCCTTGTTGTCGCTGGCTTTCTTGGGCGCTTGTGCCGGGGTGCCGACAGCGCCGAGCGTCATGGCTTTGCCGGGCTCCGGCCGTAGTTATGAGGACTTTCGTATCGATGACAACCAATGCCGGCAAGCTGCATTTCAGCAGGTTGGCGGGGTGACGGAAGATCCCGGTGTTCGTGATGCGGCAATCGGCACCGTTGTCGGCGCATTGGCCGGAGCAGCCATTGGCGGCAAGGATGGCGCGGCGGTCGGTGCCGGAGTCGGCTTGTTGTTCGGCAGCGCGGCGGGCGCCGATGCGGCGCAAAATTACAACTACGGCTCGCAGCGGCACTACGATAACGTTTATGTTCAGTGTATGTACGCCAAAGGCCACAAGGTGCCTGTTTCGGCGTCAATGGTCAGCCGTGGCGGGAAAGCTGCTGCTCCTTACGGGTCAGGCGCCGCCTATCCCCCTCCGCCACCGTCGGGTTCGCCGCCGTCGACGGTGCCGCCCGATTATCAGCCACAGCCACAGCCGTTTTACTATCCGCAGCCGCAATAGCCGCGTTGCAGGTCAGCTTGGAGAGCCAATCAGGACGGGCTTTTCCAAGGGGTGGTAGTCAAGGTCGCCTGTTTATGCGGGTTGCAGACCAGGGTTAAGCGGAGCGGACAGGATAGCGCTGGCGGCAGCGACCCCGCTGCGCACCGCGCCTTCGAGGGTGGCCGGATACTCGGCGTAAACATAGTCACCGGCGAGCCAGAGCCCGGCTAGCGCGGTCTTCGGGCCTGGACGGGGCAGGTCAGGCAGGCAGGTGAAGGTGGCTCGTCGTTCGCGGATGGTTTGCTGCCAGTCGGGCTTTGGCAGTTTTCTGTTGAGCGCGGCTTCCAGTTCGCCGTGCAGGGCGTTCAGCAGATCCCCGTCTTCGTGTTTTTCCCAGGCACCGCTGCCGCTCAGCACAAAGCTCAAGATGCCGGGGGTGCCGCAGAGCGTGCCACGATCGAAAACCCACTGACCAAGGCAGCCTTTCTTGTCATTATCCAAACCGAGCATCGGGCAGGGCAGGCGCAGCTCGGGTGGGTAGCCGGCGTAGAGGGTGGCGATGGGTTCGTAGCCGTAGTTGGCAAGTGTTTGGCTAGTGCCGGCGGTTTCGGGCTGTCGCTTGAGCAGATGGGCGGCGTGCTGTGGCGCGACGGCGAGAATGACGTGATCGAAGCGTTCGCCGTGAATCTCCCGGCGCGGGTCGATGTCTTCGATGCGCGTCGAGAGATGGATCTTTCCCCGATGGGCTTTGATGAAATCCGCCGCTGCGTCGGGAAAGATGCGACTCAGGTCGGCGGCCG
>CAZZDF010000244.1:0-3414 GCA_964652915.1 uncultured Propionivibrio sp.
GATTTCTGCAGTTCGGCGGTTCGCTCGATGACCCGCCGCTCAAGCGTTTGGTTAGCCGCGATAAGTTCGAGATTCAGCTTCGATACCACCTGATAGGTATTGCGCAGCGCCTTGATCATGGCCTCGGAGCTATTGTCCTTCGGCCTTTGCTGTTCGCGCTCAAAGGCTGCTTCGGGCGTTTCGCCTTTCTTGATCAGATCGATTTGCCGGGCCATGGCCTGATCGACCCCGAGAACATGCAGACAAAGCCAGGAAGTCAAGAAGGCCAAAAAAACCTCGGCCGGGTTACTCATCGATGCTCTGGCACCCCACATCGCACGAACCTGACGAGAAAATTCCTCGTGCAAATGCAAATGCTTGGTGACGTAACGCTGATCGAGAGAAAACTCGCGCATCAACTCTTGTTCGACCGAAAAATGGTACTTGGCATAATCCATCAACTGAGAAAACGCCAACAGAACCGGCGCATCCCCCCAGTCATTGGCGCTGGCCAACGAGTCGCTCAGGCTATTGAACAGGTCCACCAAAGCACGATGCTGCTCGTCAACCCGACCAAGCCCGGTGTAAAACTCGTCGCCCCAGACAAAAGTTTGCATACGTTGGATCAGCGAATAAAGCGGAAATAGTCGAT
This sequence comes from uncultured Propionivibrio sp., assembly GCA_964652915.1. Taxonomy (GTDB): domain Bacteria; phylum Pseudomonadota; class Gammaproteobacteria; order Burkholderiales; family Rhodocyclaceae; genus Propionivibrio. Next base: position 632 of record CAZZDF010000244.1, read on the forward strand.
CAGCTTCCGGAGTTGCGAAGAGGCCGACTTCATCTGCACCGCTTTCTCGGTGACGCTGGAAATAGCCGTGGTCGTCTGGTCGATTCCGCCAACGATCCCTTCGATCTGATTGGCAATTTCGTTTCCGGTGGATGCCTGTTCACGAGTCCCGTCCGCGATATGCCGGGAAATCGAGGCGACTTCCTGACCGTGTTGCGCCACCATGTCCAGACCGTTACGCGCCGCCGACATGGCCACATCGGTACTGGCCACATGCGCGCCGGCCGACTCCATCGATTCCAGCGCGAGCTGCGTCACACGCTGAATTTCCTGCACACTCGAGGTAATTTCTGCCGTCTGCTTGCTCGATTGCTCGGCCAGCTTGCGCACTTCGTCGGCCACCACGGCAAAACCGCGCCCGGATTCCCCAGCGCGAGCCGCCTCGATCGCCGCGTTCAAGGCCAACAGATTGGTCTGATCAGCAATGCCGCGAATCACATGGCTGACACGATCGATCGCCATGATCGAATGTGAAAGCTCGGTCATCGTCGTTCCCGCACCGCTCACTGCGGTCACCACGCTCGCCGTTGCCGCCTGACTGTCGCCCATGCTTGATTCGGCCTGATCCAGCAGCCCCTTCGACGAATCCACCGCCAGCGCAGCTTGCTGGGCACTATCGGCAATTTCATTGACCGAAGCGACGAGTTGCTCCACTGCCGAGGCAATTCGCGTAACCGCCTCCGATTGCGTTTCCGTCACCCGGCGCGTCAAGGCCATTTCTTCGTTGAGCGCATCCGCGCTTTGATTCATCACATCGGCCGACTCGGCAATCTCAGCCATCATCGCCTTGAGATGCGTCTGCATGGTAATCAGCGCGTCGTTCAGTCGACCCAGTTCATCCGTCCGCGTAATCGGAATCTCGTCGGTCAGATCACCCTGCGCGATATTTTCCAGGCGGCCGATAATCCGGTGAATGATGGTCAGCACCTGCCCGTGCTCAACCAGCAGAGCAATACTGGCGAAGATTCCGACCCCCATCAACGATTGCAATAGCGCCCGACTTGAATCGGCGGCCAATCCGAACGAAGGCCCGAAAAACAATACCCCCGTAGCAACCAGCTGCAACACCAGCAAAAGCGACACCAGCCCATGGAACTTGGTCTTGAGCGAAATGCGTTTCCAGAACTGGATCTTCGGAATCGACGCCTTGCCATCCTTGAGCTTCTGGTAAAACGCCTCAGCGGCGGCCACTTGCTCCCGCGAGGGCTCCTTGCGCACCGACATGTAGCCAATGGCTTTGCCGTCCTTCAATACCGGCACAACCAGCGCGTCGACCCAGTAAAAATCGCCGTTCTTGCAGCGGTTCTTGACAATCCCACGCCACGGCCGCCCTTGCTGGATGGTATCCCACAGCCATTGGAACGCTCCGGGAAGCATATCCGGGTGCCGAACCACGTTATGGTTCTTGCCGATCAACTCTTCGCGCGAAAATCCGCTAACGGTCAGAAAAGTATCGTTGACGTAGGTTGTGATCCCTTTGAGATCGGTACGCGAAACGATGTAACGCCCTCTGGGAATATGTACTTCGGTCTGGGTAATCGGCAAATTGGTTTTCACGTCAGCTCCTTCTGGAATGCGTACCTATCCATCACCAGCCAAAAAAACTACAACAAAACGATATCGTACTGCTCCTGCGCATAGCTCGGTTCGGCCTGAACCGAAATCGGCTTGCCAATAAAGTCCGAAAGCATCGCCAATCCGTGTGACTCTTCATCAAGGAAAACATCAACCACCGAAACGCTGCCGAGCACCCGATATTCGCGGGCATTGAACTGCCGCGCTTCGCGTAGCAGCTCGCGCAGAATTTCGTAGCATACGGTACGCGCCGTTTTCACCTCTCCACGCCCCCCGCAGGTCGGACATTCCTCGCAGAGTACATGCGCCAGCGATTCGCGCGTGCGCTTGCGCGTCATTTCAACGAGTCCAAGCGCGGTAAATCCATTGACCGTCAGCCGCGTATGGTCGCGGGCCAAGGCCTTGTTGAATTCGGCAAGAACGGCTTCGCGATGTTCGGCACTCTCCATGTCGATAAAATCAGTGATGATGATGCCACCGAGATTGCGCAGACGTAGCTGGCGGGCGATGGTCTGCGCCGCTTCGAGATTGGTTTTGAAAATGGTGTCGTCAAAACTGCGCACGCCGACGAAACCGCCGGTATTGACATCAATGGTGGTCATCGCCTCAGTCTGGTCGATGATCAGATAGCCGCCGGATTTCAGCTCCACGCGACGCGCCAGCGCCTTCTGGATTTCGTCTTCAACACCGTGCAGGTCGAACAGCGGGCGCTCGCCGACGTAATGCGTCAATAGCGGAACCACCGCCGGCATGTACTCGTCGGCAAAAGTCTTGAGCTTCTGGAAGTTTTCACGCGAGTCGATGACGATACTTTTTGTTTCCGGATTGACGAAGTCACGCAACACGCGCAATCCCAAAAACAATTCCTGATAAAGCATCGACGGCGGCGGCAACCGTTTGGACTGCCGCTCGATGTCCTTCCAGATCTTGCGCAGATAGCTGATGTCGTTGCGCAACGCGTCTTCCGTCGCGCCTTCGGCCATCGTGCGCACGATAAAGCCGCCTTGCTCGTCTTCCGGGATCAGCTGAGTGATTTTCTCGCGCAGCGCTTCGCGTTCGGCCTCGTTCTCGATGCGCTGCGAAATCCCGATGTGCTTCTCCTGCGGCAGATACACCAGCATCCGCCCGGCAATCGAGATCTGTGTCGACAAGCGCGCACCCTTGGTGCC
>CAZZDF010000245.1:0-3401 GCA_964652915.1 uncultured Propionivibrio sp.
TTGCGATGAAAAGGCGCCGTGGTCATGCAAATCACGCAGGCAAAGAGCAAGGTGCCAGTAAACGGCAATAGCACGGCAACACAGCCAATCAGCAAAAGCGCCGCAATGGCAATCTGGATGACCTGTTTCTGCGCGGTGGAAATATGCTGCATTTATACTTTGGAAAGTTGTTTTAGCGCCTGACGGATACCATCCGAGGTCGACACACCGGGAGGCAAGGGTTTCATCGCCAGTGCCGCTTCCCGGTCATTGTAACCCAGAGCCAGCAAGGCATTGAGGATGTCATGCTGACTGTCTTCAACGGCCTGGCTGGCTGCTGGCAAGGCCTCGGCCAATTTACCCTTGAGTTCGAGCAACAGCCGCTCGGCCGTTTTTTTGCCGATGCCAGGCACCTTGACCAAGCGCCCGACTTCCTGCCGCGCAATGGCTTGCGCCAAATCACTCACCGATAGTCCGGAAAGCACCGCCAGCGCCATACGCGCGCCAATACCGGAAATCTTGATCAACTGCCGGAAGGCAAAACGTTCGGCCTCACTGGCAAAACCATATAGAAACTGCCCGTCTTCGCGGACGATGAAATGCGTCAGCAGGGTCACCTTCTCACCGTTAGCCGGCAGGTTGTAGAAAGTGCTCATCGGCACATCGACTTCGTAGCCCAAACCATGCACATCAACCAGCACTTGCGGCGGATTTTTCTCCAGCAACACACCACTTAACCGACCAATCATTGCCTGCCCTCTTTACTTGCCCAGCGTGACGCGACCATTGCGCACACGAAACCCTTTTGTTGCCAAAGCCCCCAAACCCTGCCCTCCATGCGCATGTGCAATGGCGCACGCCAAGGCATCCGCCGCATCGGGGCTGGGATCGCCGTTCAGGGAGAGCAATCGGCGCACCATATGCTGCACCTGCTTTTTGTCCGCGTGACCATTACCCACCACCGCCTGTTTGACCTGCAAGGCCGTATATTCGGCCACCTCCAGCCCCGAACTGACCAAAGCGGTAATCGCCGCGCCGCGCGCCTGCCCGAGAAGCAAGGTCGATTGCGGATTGACGTTCACAAAGACGATTTCGATGACCGCCTGATCGGGCTGGTATTGCGCGACAACCTCACGCAAACCAGCATGAATCGTCCCCAAGCGCACTGGCAAAGCTGCCTGACCATCGGTCTTGATGCAACCGCTGGCCAGATAACTCAAGGCCGTACCTGATTTCTCGATGAGGCCAAACCCGGTAATGCGCAAACCGGGATCAACGCCCAGAATGCGCAAAGATTTCGTTTCTGCCGGTCGCAACGTCGTCGATGGCGCTAAACGACTTCGAGATGACCGATGCCCGAGGCCAAATCGCGATCCTTCGATTCCTTGCCATACAACTTGATCTGCAAGCGCAAGTCATTAAGCGAATCAGCATTACGCAAGGCATCTTCGTAAGAAATCCGCCCGGCCTCGAAGTGATCAAAAAGCGCCTGGTCAAAAGTCTGCATACCCAGCTCGCGCGACTTCTTCATGATTTCCTTGATTTCTTGAACCTCACCCTTGAAGATCAGATCGGAAATCAGCGGCGAATTGAGCATGATCTCGATCGCCGCCACACGCCCCTTGCCGTCCTTCTTCGGCAGCAGACGTTGCGAAACCAACGCGCGCAAGTTGAGCGAGAGATCCATCAACAACTGATGGCGACGCTCTTCCGGGAAGAAGTTGATGATCCGGTCGATGGCCTGATTGGTGCTGTTAGCGTGCAGGGTGGCCAGACACAGGTGGCCGGTTTCAGCAAAGGCAATGGCGTGATCCATCGTATCGCGGTCGCGGATTTCGCCCATCAGAATCACATCCGGCGCCTGCCGCAGCGTGTTTTTCAGCGCCGCTTCCCAACTATCGGTATCGACGCCGACCTCGCGCTGCGTCACGATGCAACCCTTGTGCTCGTGCAGATATTCAATCGGGTCTTCGACGGTGATGATATGGCCGTGACTGTTCTTGTTACGATGATCGACGAGCGCGGCCAGCGACGTGGTTTTACCCGTACCAGTGCCGCCAACAAAGATCACCAACCCGCGCTTGGTCATCGCGATGTCTTTAAGCACGGTCGGCAAGCCGAGTTCTTCAAGCGTCGGAATGACCAAATTGATCGTCCGGCAGACGACCGCCACACGCCCCTGCTGAATCAGCGCATTGACCCGAAAACGCCCGATGCCGGAAGGCGAAATGGCAAAGTTACATTCCTTGGTCGACTCAAACTCCGCCGCCTGCCGGTCGTTCATGATCGAGCGCGCCAGATCGGCGGTGTGTTGCGGCGTCAAAGTCTGGTTGGACACCGGTGTGATCTTGCCGTCAACTTTGATCGCCGGCGGGAAATTGGCAGTGATGAATAAATCCGACCCGTTTTTCTGCGTCATCAAACGCAGCAGGTCGTGCATGAATTTTAGCGCCTGATCTCGTTCCATAGTGTTTACCCCTCCACCCTAAAGGCTTACGCCCCCGGGAAAGATTCCTTATTGGCGGCTTTGCCACGCGCCTCGGAAGCCGAAACAATGTTGCGCCGCACCAGTTCGAGCAGGTTCTGATCAAGCGTCTGCATACCTAGCTGCGCACCCGTCTGAATTGCAGAATACATCTGCGCCACTTTATTCTCACGAATGAGATTTCGGATCGCCGGAGTACCAATCATGATTTCATGACAAGCGACCCGTCCTTGCCCATCCTTGGTTTTGAGCAGTGTTTGCGAAATGACCGCGCGCAATGATTCGGAAAGCATTGAACGCACCATTTCCTTTTCCGCGGCCGGAAAGACGTCGACGATACGGTCAACCGTTTTGGCCGCGCTCGATGTGTGTAGGGTTCCGAAAACAAGGTGTCCTGTTTCGGCGCCGGACAAGGCTAGGCGAATCGTTTCCAGATCGCGCATTTCGCCGACCAGAATGACATCCGGGTCTTCGCGCAATGCCGAACGCAGGGCATTGGCAAATGACAACGTATGCGGACCAACCTCACGCTGATTGATCAGACACTTTTTCGATTCATGCACAAATTCGATCGGGTCTTCAATCGTGAGGATGTGTCCATGCTCATTCTCGTTGATGTGATTAACCATTGCCGCCAGGGTCGTCGACTTACCCGAACCCGTCGGCCCGGTGACCAGCACGATACCGCGCGGATATTCGGAAATATCCTTGAAAATCTTTGGACAGTTCAAATCCTCAAGCGTCAGAATCTTTGACGGAATCGTCCGGAACACCGCGGCCGCCCCGCGATTCTGGTTAAACGCATTGACCCGGAAGCGCGCCAGATTGGGAATTTCGAAGGAAAAGTCGCACTCCAGATTCTCTTCGTAGATCTTGCGCTGCCCGTCGTTCATGATGTCGTACACCATGGAGTGAACGTCCTTGTGCTCCATCGCCG
>CAZZDF010000246.1:0-3395 GCA_964652915.1 uncultured Propionivibrio sp.
CAAGTATGTTGATGCAAGCATCTTCTGAAGAAGAGCGGCTACTCCCCAATGACGGGGCGCATTCTACGCTACCGGAGAGTCCGGACTCAAGCGTTGTGAGCTAAAGAACCGGCCACAAGTTCCAGCCAACACGCAAGCGGTGTATTCTTTATTCATTATGAGAATCCTGATTTTTCTGTTGTTTGCCTGTCTGAGCCTCGCGTCCTCGGCCGAAGTACAAAGTGGCGGCGAACAGCGCATCGCCTTGGTCATCGGCAACGCCGCCTACAAAGAAGCACCACTGAAAAACCCGGTCAACGATGCCCGCGACATTGCCGCTACGCTACGCAAACTGGGCTTCGAGGTCGTCGAAAAAACCAACGTCACGCAAAAGGAAATGAACCGGGCCATCGTGCAATTTGGCGAGAAGCTTAACCCCCAGACCATCGCACTGTTCTATTACGCCGGCCACGGCATGCAGGTGAAAGGCAAAAACTATCTCATTCCGGTCGATGCGCAAATTCAATCGGAAGCCTCGGTGCGCTCAGAAGCGGTCGATGTCGACGGCGTCCTTGATCAACTGACGGTCAGCTCGCTCAACATCGTCATTCTCGACGCCTGCCGCAACAACCCGTTTGAACGGCGTTTCCGCAGCATGGGCGGCGGCCTGGCCCAGATGGACGCACCCAAAGGCAGCCTGATCGCCTACGCGACGGCTCCCGGAAAAACCGCCGCCGATGGCGACAGCCGTAACGGCCTCTACACCCACGAACTCCTCAAGCACATCCAGACGCCCGGCCTGCCGCTGGAGACGGTTTTCAAACGGGTACGGGTTGGCGTGATGAACGCCAGCGGCGACGCGCAAATGCCTTGGGAGACTTCCTCACTAACCGGTGAATTTTTCTTTCGCCCGGGAACCGGCACAATGGCTGTTTCCGCCCCAACAATCGCCGCGCCACCAAGCGTCGCTCCGGAGGATTCGCTCACGCAGGAAGAGACGCAATGGCGGGGCATCGAATCGAGTACCGACGTCGCCGACTTTGAAACCTACCTCGCCAATTACCCCAACGGCCGTTACGCCCCGCTGGCCATCGCGGCACAAAGGAAGCTGCTCGCCGAAGCGGCACCGGCAATCGATATTTCCGGCAGCTGGAATCCCGAGCATGTTCCCGGCCAAACCTACATCTTCCCCGACGGCACCTGCACCTACAAAGGCTTTCTGATCGTTACCATCGGCTGCAAATGGTCGTTTAGCGATCCGGCAAAAAGGGAATTCACCTTGGTATGGAATCACGGCTATACCGATGTCGTCACTTTAACCGCCGATGGCCAAAGGCTGATCGGCAAAAATAACGTCGGCGACCCGGTTTCGTTTGTACGGAACAAATAAGGCCCAAAAACACAGTTTGAAGTTGCCGTCATGCCGGCGAAAGCCGGCATCCAGTTCGCTGAATTTCCTGGCTTTGCACTCCCTTCGGTCGGATTCCGGCATTCGCCGGAATGACAAATCTGCAATAAACCGGCGCCGCCCTAACTTCCCAAAACCCGGTTCTTACCCATTCGCTTGGCCAGATACATCGCCTGATCGGCCCGGCTGATCGCTTTGCTGCCAGACTCTCCCGGAGCAATTTGCGCAACCCCGGCGCTGAACGTAATCAGGGTTTTTTCGGTACCGGCAAAGAAAAAAGTCTTGGTCAGCTTGCGCTGCAGCCGCTTCATCGCCTGAATCCCCTGCTCCAGCGGCGTATCGGGCATCAGGATGACAAACTCTTCGCCACCGTAACGCGCCAGATAATCCATCGGCCGAATGCTCTCACGCGTCACGTTGGCCAGATGAACCAGCGCCACGTCACCGGATTCATGCCCAAGACGGTCATTGAGCATCTTGAAGTTATCGATATCGAGCAAAGCCACGCACAATGGTTTCTCGCTACGCCGCATATTGGCGATTTCCTTGGCCAGAGCCTCGTCCAGCCCTCTGCGATTCAGCGCATCGGTCAGCGGATCATGGCGCGCCAAGGCATTCGCCTGATCGAGATTCTTGCGTAACTGAACAATCTCGGCCTCGGTCGCCAACACGCTTTCCTGCAATGATTGCAAGCCATTATGGGCATTTCGCGTATCGGCCGCCATGCTGCGTGTTGCATCAATGACCTCGCCCAACAATGGCGCGATTTCCTCGATCGTCTTGGCCTGCTCCATCAGCCGGGCGCTGTTTTCAATCTTTTCCTGAAACGCATCGCTGGATTTATTCATCGTCGCCAGTTGCTCAATGAAAACCACCAGCATTGCGCGCATTTCTGCCTGAGCTTGCGCACAACGTACTTTCGCCTGCGCCTGCTTTGACATGACCCCCTTGATCTGATGCTCGACATCGTCAAGACGACGCAAGGTCAAAGGCGGCGTAATAGCGACCAGCAAGGCATCGATTTGCGTCTTCAGCCACGGATCGTCCGAACTCAGTTCGCTGAAATTTTCCAGAATCAGTTGCAACAGCTTGAGCAGCATCACCCTGATTTCAGCCTGATTTTCGGCGGTAACAGAAGCGCGATGACTGAAAGTGGCAAACAGCCCATCAATGGTCGCAACGTCTTCCGGAGGATCGCGAAAGACGTGCAACAGCTCCGTCGTCAATTTCAAAAAAGACGAATCATCACGCCCCAAGGCGGGCAACAAGGTTTCAATCGTGAAAGCAAGATTGGCCAGGCACTTCTTGTCAATTGCCTGCACTGGAGCCGACTCGGAGACCACTGGTTCCGGTACCGGCTCGTCCGGATTGGCGCAACAGGCATAAGCCACCAACGCCTCCTGCACCTTGTTCCAGTTGCGCTGCCCGATCGCCACATCGAGCTGTTCAAGCTGTGCTCTCTGCTCCTGCGTTTTACCTTTCAAGGCCAGCGAAATTTTGCGCAAAGGCGCTTCAGGAAACCCGGCTACGTTGGGCAATTTGGCGATTTCGTTATAACACGCCTGATAATTTGCCGGCGTTGGCGCCAGTTTGCGAACATTAAGCTGGATAAGTGCTTCGCGGGCGATTTCCGGCGGTTGTTTTTTGGTGGTCATGGCACTTTATCCTTAAGCAGCAGCGAAATCTTAAGCATTAACCCAGCACAACCAAGCATCAGCAAAACGCCTAAGCTCTCGCCAAACATAGCCATATGGTAACGGAAACCATCTGCAGAAGTAATAGGCTCGCCGCGTACCAATGCAAAACCGCTCCCAAACAATCCTGCATACAGGTCGAAGCCTATGTAAATAGCAGCACCTAATGCCAACAAGGCCGCGCAAAGCACGATGCTTTTGACCAACTTATCTTTTCCGACGCTTAAATCCATTTCACACTCCCTGCTTATTCGAAGACACCATCTACTAATAACGAGGAAACAAACGACGAAAACCCAAGACCAAAACCCAAA
>CAZZDF010000247.1:0-3393 GCA_964652915.1 uncultured Propionivibrio sp.
ATTACTACAACGCCAATGCCGAACTCAAGCAGGTGCTGGACATGATCGGTTCCGGATACTTCTCGTCAGACGAGCCGGATCGCTTCCAGCCGATTGTCGACGCCTTGCTGCGGCACGGCGATCATTACCTGCTGCTCGCCGATTATGCCTCCTACGTGGCCTGCCACGACCGCGTCAGCGCGCTCTACAACAAGCCCGATCAATGGGTCAAAAAAGCCATCCTCAACGTGGCTGGCATGGGCAAGTTCTCCAGCGACCGTACCATCGCCGAATACGCCAAAAAGATTTGGCATATCGAGCCGGTGGCGGTTAGGTAGAGGGGCTGGGGGAGGCGGAGGATTTAGCCACCGAGTTTATTGGAAAATCGGACGGCCGGTGTGGTGATCTTCTTGAGGAGATGCCAGGCCTAGCCGCCGGTATATCTCGCCGCTCTTATGGATGATGATGTGCCACCTTTTGTTACTACAATTTGAGCGTAAGTGTAGTCACCGCAGCATTTGTCTTCACTGGGTACGCAAGTGCTAGCGTACCCAGTAACCCAAACTTCGACGACGATGTTTGAGTCCTTAGACGAATATGCCTCAATTACCTTTCGTTTGTCTGATCGTATTGGATTGAGTTTTACGATCTGATTGTCAATAAGCATCACGGCGGATTTGCTACTTTCGTTGGGAAAACCAAGATAACAAGTTCCGTCACCGCCAGCGGTAGTTCTTTCGCCTTTTGTGTAGCCGACAAATGGAGGAATTCGAGGAAACCAATAGCGTTGATCATCGCCTGACGTGCATTGTTCATAAGGAAGCGCTCCTATAACAGGACTATTTGAGCTTCTGTCAGCGGCGAAGCAAGAGCTGCTTGCAATGAAACACACGAGGAAGGCAGAGAAAGTTTTCATTGGGCAAATTTACAGTGATTCTGTTCGGTAGATCGGCCTAAGCCCTTTGTTTTCAGGTATTTGGAAAGTTGCCTGTCAGTATAACAACATCAACCTATCGGACAGATGCGCTGAAGCAATTATCGCAACGGGAAAACCTGCTATTGGGGTCGATCAATCTTGGGCTTCCAGTAGGTCGGGCTTCAGCCCGACTGCAGCGCTTGAGCCGTTCGAGTCGGGCTGAAGCCCGACCTACGAGGTGGCGTTGGGTTTACGGTTGGCGTTCGCGCATCCAGCCAACGTAGGCGATATCGGCTTGCATGATGTGGTTGGCGAACCAGCCGTAGATCAGGTATTCGACTTCGTTGGCGATTTCGTCGAGGGTGAGGTGGCGGGCGTTGTCGAGCAGCTTGAGCAGCATGCCCTTGAACTCGGCGTGTAGCCGTTGGTGCGCTTCGAGGTCGGGGTAGTTGAGCTTGGCCAGCATTTCCTCTTCGGCGCGAAAGTGTACTTTTACGTAGTCGCTGAGCGTCGCCAGCGTTTTCATCACCCGGATATCGTCGCCGTTGCCGGCAAAGGTGGCGGCGAGGTCGAACAACTGCTTGTGCTGGTCGTCGATGATCGGCAGACCGAACTCCAGCTTTTGCGACCATTCAACCAGTTCTACATCCATGGTGATTTCCTTTTCTTGGCAGAGCAAACGATTACCTTTGGCTGGCGATAGGATTGCCGAAACCGGTCAAAGGTTCCCCGGGGTATGAACCTGAAAAGCTCAGTTATTCACCGCCACGGCGCAAGGGAGGCCAAGTTTCGCCAAGGAAATCAAAATCCTGAATTTGTCGAGATGACTTTTGTGGCCGGGTTTTAGGTGGGTCTGCCAATCCGCTGTCGTCACAACGGGATCTGGCAGATCAAGTCGCGATTTTTACAGCGAATTAGTTCTTGTGATTGAACTTCGCTCGAACGCACTCATCTTTGTTCTTGTTTTGGGCATTCCCGCAATCAACAACATCATCACGGTGGTTGACGTTAACCTTTGCCCGGACACACTCGTCCTTGTTTTTGTTCTGCACATTTCCGCAATCAACGGCATCATCGTGATGATTGATATGGGCTTTGGCTCGAACGCATTCGCTTCTGTTATTGTTCTTCACCTCATGGCAATCGACGGTGTCCGCAAAAGCAGCGCCAACACTGCAGAAGGCCAATACAGCAACAACGGCTTGCAATTTCCGGTTCAACATAAAAGCTCCTTGAACTAAGGTTAATGGGCTGCGGCAGTATCTCGGCCCTCCGGGGCGTGGTCAATGCGGGATCTGTAACGAAATATGTCCAAATATTTGTCGATAATGCAGCGACATCTCTGCCGCTCCGCAAATCGGACGATAACGGAATGTCGCTTTCAATGAGGGGAGGCGCAACTTGTTAACATACAGAGCTTGTCAGCGGCTTGGGTCGGGCTGAAGCACGGCCTGCGGGGCGGCGAGCCAATAGTCACGCCATTCTCCGGACGGTAGTAGGCGTAGATCGCCGATTCATGCGGCTTGCAGGGCGGTGGCTTGAATGGGGTTTGGGCTCTTGAAATCGCCCGCGTTTGCCCCATCTACTTGGCATCTTGATTCTTACGCGGAGTAATTCCATGCGCCTCGACAAACTCACTACCAAATTCCAGCAGGCTCTGGCCGATGCGCAGAGTCTGGCCGTTGGCCACGACAACCAGATGATCGAACCGCAACACCTGTTGCTGGCTTTGCTGCAGCAGGATGACGGTGGTTCGGCTTCGTTGCTGGCGCAGGCCGGGGCCAATGTGCAGGCGCTGAAAACGGCGCTTGAGCAGGCGATTGACCGTTTGCCCAAGGTGGAAGGCACCGGCGGCGAGGTGACGATCGGCCGCGATCTTTCCAATCTGTTGAACCTGACCGACAAGGAAGCGCAGAAGCGCGGCGACCAGTTCATCGCCAGCGAGATGTTCCTGCTCGCGGTGTGCGACGACAAGGGCCAGGCTACAGAATGCGGGCGGCTGGCCAAGCAGCACGGGCTTTCGCGCAAGCCGCTGGAAGCGGCGATCGCCGCCGTGCGCGGCGGGCAGGGCGTCGATAGCCAGGAAGCCGAAGGTCAGCGCGAATCGCTCAAAAAGTATTGCATCGACCTGACCGAACGCGCCCGTCAGGGCAAGCTCGACCCGGTGATCGGGCGCGACGACGAAATCCGCCGCACCATCCAGATTCTGCAGCGGCGCACCAAGAACAACCCGGTGCTGATCGGCGAGCCGGGCGTCGGCAAGACGGCGATCGTCGAAGGGCTGGCGCAGCGCATCGTCAATGACGAAGTGCCGGAAACGCTCAAGGGCAAGAAGGTGCTGTCGCTTGATATGGCAGCCCTGCTGGCCGGTGCCAAGTATCGCGGCGAGTTCGAGGAACGCTTGAAGGCAGTGCTCAAGGAAATCGCGCTGGACGAAGGGCGGATCATCGTCTTTATCGACGAATTGCACACCATGGTCGGCGCGGGCAAGGCCGAGG
>CAZZDF010000248.1:0-3386 GCA_964652915.1 uncultured Propionivibrio sp.
TACATAAAACAAAACCCCACCTTCCAAAAAAGACGGGGTTCGTCAGCAGTCTGAGGACGCCGCAGCGTCCTCTTGGATATCGGGGTGAGTCCTGCTTAGCGCTCGATCACCCGACGCGCACCGTTATAGCGCTTGACCCAATAGCTTTGGTTCATGTCTTCGACACGAATTTCGCTACCGGTTCTTGGTGCATGGAGGAAACGGTTATCACCGAGGTAAATGCCAACGTGTGAGAAAGCGCGCCGCATGGTGTTGAAGAAAACCAGATCGCCGGGTTTCAACTCGTTCCGGTCAACCACGTTGCCGACTTCGCTTTGTTCTCTGGCGGTTCTGGGAAGCAACTTGCCGACGGATTCGCGATAGACGAGCTGAACGAACCCACTGCAGTCCAGCCCGCTCTCGGGGTCGGTTCCGCCAAGGCGGTAATGGATTCCAACAAGTTCCAGTCCTTTGAGAACCAGGTCCTTGGCACCAGTGGTGTAACGCTCCAGCAGGGACGGCTCATCACTGAGTGCTTGCTGCTGTTCGGTTGCGTGAGCGGCATTCATGCCAGACAGGGCAATGAGTGCAGCTCCGAGCAACGATGAGAAGTATTTGTTACAAGACATGGGGGCGGAATTTAAAAGAATTTTTTCCGAATGTAAACCATTACCGATCTCAGTAGTGCGGTTATTTCGCAACAAAACTTTATAACCAACTGATGTTTCGACAGTTATGCATAAATCTGCGGCATTTTTGTGCAGCGGCATATACTGGTAGTAGTGAGGCTTTGCGAGAATTTTCGTGGTTTTTTAAGCCTGGTCGCTGCATTGATGCCATAGGTTTTCATTGGTTTGGAAATGAAGCCGATTCGATGTACTGCGCAATGCCCTGTTGTTGTTATACGATGACATCAAGACCGGTTGCAGACTATCAATAAGCACAACGCTTGCTTCAAATGGCGTGAACGATTAGCTTTAACAAACTGTGCTGCATTTTTGATTTTATTGGGAACATCAGATACCAGAGTAGTTGTCCAATGCACTAGTCGTTGGTATGTTTCTCCTGAGGGATCAGCAATTACGGATATAGCAATCAATGGAAAACCCGAACCAGTTACCTCGCATATTGATTGTTGATGAATCGCGCATGGTGCGGGCGATGATCATCAAGCACATTCGCGAGCTCTACGATTTCCGCGAAGAAGCTAACGGCGAAGCGGCGTGGCAGGTGCTGGTGCTTGATCACTCAATCGAACTCGTTATCTGTTCGCTGTCGATGCCGGTTCTTGATGGCAATGGCTTGCTGGATCGCGTGCGTGCTTCGCGCCTGTTGCGTTTGAGCAAGATGCCGATGTTGATGATCTCTGGCGACGATGATGAGGCGATTGAGCGCGCCAAGTCGCACGGAGCGTCAGACTTCATCAGCCGGAATACCGGTGGAGCAGAACTTTTGCTGCGCATTGATACCTTGCTGAAGCTTTCCCAGGCACAGGATCAGCTCAAGGAGAATCTTGAGCAGCACGTTCAGAATCCCGAAACCGGCTTGTTCACCCGCAAATACATTGAATTGCAAGCCGTGCAAGCCATGTCGCAGGCGATGCGGCATGGTGGTGAAGTCAGTGCGATGGTGGTGGGGTTTGATAACGTCGGGGTCTTGCGTGAAGAACATGGCGCTGATGTAATGAAGCAACTGCAGCAGCGTTTTATTGCAATGCTGACGAGCAAAATTCGTCGTGAAGATAGCCTGGGGCACTTTGCCGGCAGTCAGATGGTACTCATTTCTCCAGGAACGCCTTATCCGGCCTGTGAATCCTTTGGAAACCGTTTGCGCGAAGCAATTCGCTCGGCAAACATCGCGGTACGCGGGCACAAGCTGAACTTGTCGGTCAGCGTTGGCGTCAGCAATAGCCCTCTGGATGGCGTGGCTTCGGCCGGTGCGCTGATCGAGCTGGCCGGTGCGCGCTTGAAGGAAGCACAGCAGTCAGGCGGAAACCGAGTAATTGCTTGTGCCGCGCAAGCTTCTACCGAAACGGTGGCGCCCAAGCTTGAGCAGGCTTTAGCCATGCTCAAAGCCGGGCATGAAAGCGAAGTTTTGCCGCATCTGGCAACTCTTGGGCAACAAATACTTCCCTTATTGAAGTTGCTGGATCTGGATTTCAAGATGAACCTGCCGATTGCCGACATTGAAAGCAATTTGCTGGAGCGCGGGAACCCCTCCGGAAGCGCACCGGAAGACGTGGAGCAAACCACGTAAACCTGACGTCAGGCGCCATTACCAAGGATCTTTATGACAGCGATCAAGGAATTTCATCAACGTTCCATTGACGACCCGGATGCTTTCTGGGCAGAAGAAGCCAAACGCATTGACTGGCACCAGCCTTTTACAAAAACCCTCGATTATTCCCGACCACCGTTTGCCAAATGGTTCGTCGGTGGCGAAACCAATCTTTGTTATAACGCGGTAGACCGCCATGCCGCCAAGCGTCCCAATGACCGGGCGATGGTGTACGTTTCGACCGAAACCGATGCGGAAATCATCTATTCCTTCGCTGAACTGAAAGCCGAAGTGATGCGCATGGCCGCTGTCATGCAGAGCCTGGGAGTTGGCAGGGGTGATCGCGTGCTGATCTACATGCCGATGATTCCGGAAGCGGCTTTCGCCATGCTCGCCTGCGCCAGGATCGGTGCCATTCACTCGGTGGTGTTCGGCGGTTTTGCTGCCGGTTCTCTGGCCTCGCGGATCGACGACGCCACGCCGGTACTGGTGGTTTCTTCGGAAGCCGGCATGCGCAACGGCAAGGCAGTGCCTTACAAACACCTTCTCGATGATGCGATTGCCCTGGCCAGACACAAGCCGGCCAAGGTGCTGATGATTGATCGCGGACTCGACAAAAGTTTTGCCAGAGTCGAAGGACGTGACGTTGATTACGCCAGCCTGCGCGCACAATTCATGGATGCGCAGGTACCGGTAACCTGGCTTGAATCCTCCGAGCCGTCTTACATTCTTTATACCTCGGGGACTACCGGCAAACCCAAAGGGGTGCAGCGTGATACCGGCGGCTATGCCGTCGCGCTGGCCTCGTCAATGAAATACATCTACTGCGGAGGGGAGGGCGAAACGATGTTCGCCACCTCCGATATCGGCTGGGTCGTCGGGCATTCGTACATCGTTTATGGGCCGCTGCTGGCCGGCATGTGTACCGTCATGTACGAAGGCACGCCCTTGCGTCCCGATCCGGGGATCTGGTGGCAGATCGTCGAGAAATACAAGGTCAATGTCATGTTCTCGGCGCCGACGGCCATCCGGGTGCTCAAAAAGCAGGACACGTCTAACATGCACCGGCATGACCTGTCGAGCCTGAAGCATCTGTTTCTCGCCGGCGAGCCGCTGGATCAGCCGACGCA
>CAZZDF010000249.1:0-3383 GCA_964652915.1 uncultured Propionivibrio sp.
AAAATATTGACATGAGGAGGATTGGAGAGTAAAGCGTGAATTTCGCTTAATAAAGCTTGTCGCGCGGCCAAAAGGTTTCGGTGCTTTTCGATTTTCCAAAGAACCCATGGCGCGACCACAGACCCAATAGCACCTGAAATGAATCCGGTTATCGCCGGAATGAGAAGTTCCATCATTGTTTACCCCAAAACCACCTGCACCGCATCCCGAACATCATTAAGCGTCACCTTCCCATAATGGTTGCCGTTAGCCCGGCGTTCCACCATTTGATTGACCGCTTGCTGAAGGATCGCCACGATATTGGCCGGCGTTTGTCCATCCAAAATGGAAGCCACAGCAGCAGCCGTTACGGAAGGCTCCAATGGCGCTTTGGTCTTTTTCAGCCAATCGCCGATCATTTGGATCGAAGTATCGGAGTCCGGGGCTCCAAATTCGATTTTCTCGGTAAACCGACCGCCACGCAAAGCAGCTTCGTCGATTGAATCCGGGTGATTGGTCGCCGCAACCCATAAAACATCCGCTGTTTTGCCCTTGCCACCGTCAATAGCGGCCAGAAGTTTATTGGTCATGGCAGAACCATGCCCAACGGCACCACGACGATCCGCCAGAACATCATCGGCTTCGTCCAGAAAGATGATGCAGGGACGATTCGCCCGAGCAAAAGCAACAATCTGATCCAGTTTGTCCGGACAAGACAGCAAATCACTCCCGCTAACCACCTTGACCGGCCAGCCGGTCGTCTTGGCCAGCGAGCGAACGGTCAGGGTTTTACCGGTACCGGGCGGGCCGTAGAACAGAACACCAGTCGGAACAGAACCGCCGATCTCCTCGATAGCCTCAATATGCTCCATCCGATGCGCAATCCCTTTGAGCTTGGCTAACTGATCGCGGCGCATGATCAACTCATTCAGGCTCGGCGTGTTGGGAGGAATCCGGTCTCCGGCCATTCCCTGTACGGTGCGCAGCGCTTTGCTCAAGTCCTTGTAATCAACGCGCTGTGCGCGTCGCGCAACGGCCTGGCGGCCAGCTTCTTCGATCACCGCACGAATCCGGGCAACAGAAAATCCTTCCCAACGTTTGGCGGCTTGCCGCAAGGCGGGGTCAAGTAATTGCACTTCGGGGAATCGCCGCATGCCGTGGCTGATAAGGCCGATACGCGCTTCTTCATCCGGAGGAGGGATTTCAATTTTGAAATCAAACCGCCCTTCACGAATGGCCGCCGGGTCGAGTTGATCCTGGAAGTTGGTTGCCGCAATCAAAATAACGGAGGAATTACGGATATTGACCATTTCCGTCAGTAAAGCATTGGTCATCTTGGCTTCTTCTGCGCTGCCACCGGACATTGACTTGCTACGATCGCGAATCAGGCTGTCAATTTCGTCGATAAACAGGACGCACGGCGCTTGCTTCCGGGCTGCAGCAAAGATCGCCATGATTCGTTCCGTGCCATCGCCAACCCATTTGGAAGAGATGTCGCCAATACTGACTGCCAGTAACGGGATTTTGGTTTCGCCGGCCAAGGCCTGCGCAAAAAAGGTTTTTCCGTTACCGGGGTCACCATAGAACAGAATCCCGTTCCGTGGTTTTGCCGATTGGTTCTGGTTGGCCAGAATGATCTCGTTCGCCGCAAGGCGCAAACGCTCTTTCACTTCGCTCATGCCGATGATGGCATTGAACCCGTCTTTTTGACGAATAGCGGGATAAGGATTGGAAACCGCTTCATTGTCATTGGCGTTGGAGGAGGAACGATTCGCCACCAGTTCTTTGCCAGCTTCAACAAGAGGCGTACCGGCAGGCAAGGCAAAAAAAGCCCACACAAAGGTGAGGGCTGACATCACGACGATAGAAGGGAAAATCCAATAGTATTCAAGATAATCACGAGCATAAAAAGAGGTAATGGCAGCGGGAAGCCAGGCCAGCAAAAGAATAAAACTAAGATTCCGGCGTGTCCGTTCGTAAGTGACATCGAGTACCAGCAAAATCAACACCCCTGCAAAATAGAGCGGCAAAAGGGTGTGCGCCATGTCGAAAAAATACGTGCCGGTAATCTCCGGGTCGGCAGTAGAAAACCCCAAGCACAGAGTGGCGGGTACCGCGACCACAAAAAGGAGGCACATCACCACAACGAAACAGCTGCGGAAAAATTCGTGCAAACGGACGAGAAATTTTTTCATAACAAACCTCTTACTTACAAAACCTGTGCTACCCAAAAACGCACGACAAGGAGCACAAGTACGCTTAACGGCTAAGCCGTTACTTCCGATGACGTGCGCGCGCCAGACTCGATAACGCTACGCAGCATATCCAATCCGAAAGCGGGCAAAGACGACGGCTCGGCAGGAGCAGTCATCGGCACCAACGGGACTTCCGGTGCGACCGTTTCTGAAGAATTACCGACATTCAGGAATTCATCAAGATCGACCGACTCTTCAATCGTATCCTCGAAGGGGCCGTTCGCCAGTCCGGCGAGTACCGCTTGCTCATACGCTTGCTGATCGAGACCGGCCTCCAACAACGCATTTTCATGAGCAACACTCAGCTTGGCTGCCTCTGTCGGCGCACAGGCCAGAACCAGATCGACATAATAAAACGGCGTGTTGCGAGAGAGTTGCGAGGATTTCTTGCGCAACTTCAAGACTAACGGGATTCCCAATAGCCGGTTTTTGAACAGGGCAGCCATTCCGTTGAGCTTGGAACGCAGCGTCCGTACCGAATTGTAGCCGCGCGTCCGCAGAATAAACGAAGAGAACACATCTTCACGAACCCCCGTTGTTTCCACATCGATTTGCACATTCAAGCGACCCATGAGTTCGCAGCCGTGGCTGGTGCTTTGTGCGAAGGCGCACATTTGCTCCGCACCGGGACAATCAACCGTTTCATAACCCTTGGCGGAAACCCGCCGCGCCTTACCGCTCCCGCAGCTGGCACACATCATGCGCCCGTTGTCGTAGCTCTCCCGACGCTCGCGCATATTCAGATCAGGCGAATTGAACATCAACTTGACGGGAATTTCGGTAATTTCATCTTCGGCGCAATCCATTTTTGCCGCCACGGCCTTTTGTACGGGATGCGCGACCCAATGACCGTCGCGTTTATGTTGCGCCGTGATATTGAAATGGCTCAAACGTTTTGGCAACATCTTGCCATCGCTGGCGCGTTCTTGTTTTTCGCCGATAGCGATGCGGCCAACGGTCGGAATGGTGTAGGAAAGGTTTTCAAGCATGGCGATCTCCTGGCTGATTAGTCGGGCAATGACTTGCCCGTTAAGACCAATCTACAGGAAGAGACTTCGTTTTCAAGAGGGGGGAGAAACAGGTTTTCAAAAAAGGGGGCTTCGGATTTTCCGGTGGACGGAGAACATGGAAACAGCCGTCCCGACAGAT
>CAZZDF010000250.1:0-3374 GCA_964652915.1 uncultured Propionivibrio sp.
TCGGCGTGGGCGTCGAACCAGAGGACCCGCAGCTTTTTTTGTCGCATGCGGCAATGGCGGGCAACGGCGCTGATCGAACCGATACTTAGGGAATGATCGCCGCCCAGCAGGATCGGTAAGCGCTCGAGTTGTAATTCGGCAAAAATCGCGTCGTGCAGCGATTGATTCCACTGCACGACTTCTGTCAGGTGACGGAAGCCTTCGATGGGCGTTTGCCAAGGATTAGCCGGCCCCGAAACATTGCCGCAATCCTTGACGTCGATTCCGAACTGCGCGATCGACTCTTCGATTCCCGCGACTCTTAATGCTTCTGGCCCCATTCGGGCGCCTCGGGCGCCCGCTCCGATGTCGGTGGGCGCCCCGATCAGGCTGACGCCTTGTTTTTCCATGGGTCAGGGGGCGTTGGGGCTCGGGAGGCGCTCTGCTGCGCCTTTGCCGGCGCTTAGGCGCCCATCAGAAGCCGGCCGACGACATGGCCGACGACGGTGACTCGCCCATTACCCTCCGCCAGCTGGGCCGAAGTTTCCTGATCCAGAATTTCGTCGCCAAAGGCCGGGTTGTCGCAAATCAGGCGGATACTCTGGTTCAGCCCGCGCTGAACACGCCGTACCATGAAGACATCGTCCATTTGCAGGACAAAAACACCATTGGTCTGGATGCGCTTGACCCGGGAGTCATAGATCACTACATCGCCGTGCGAGACAAAAGGCGCCATGTCGTCATTGCTGACTTTCAGCATCTTGATGTCGTGCGGTAGCCCCATGCTGCGCAGCGTTTCCGGCAGGGTGTACCACGAGTAGCCGCCAACGCTGTCGTCTTCGTGCATGTCGACCATCACGTAGTTTTCATCGATCAGATGGGTGGCCATATCGCTTTGATTGCCGGTAACCAGTTGCTCGACCGTGGTACAGAGGATTTCGGCAATTTCCGGCATGCGCGAAAGTTCTGGAACGCCCTCGCCTTTAAGCCAGATTGCAGCGGTATTTTGACTGACGCCAAACAGCTCGGCGACACCGATTACGCGACCGTAACCTGAAGGAATGGCGCCGCGTCGATCCAGTGCTGCATTAAGGTTGTCGGCGAACTGCTTGCGGAAGGCTTTTTGTTTGGCGGCTCTCTCGTCCGATTCGCCAAGACGAACAATAGTATTCATAGGTCGCACCAATAGAAGAAATAGAAGAAAACGAAATACGTGGAGTTTACGCCGAAGCTATGACGAAAGCTATAGGGAGAAAGTTCAATAGCTGTTGTGCCTTTGGCTGACGGCTTGGTCTTTTGCAGTTCCACCACGGGGCGCTATTGTTGGCTCAGAATCCATTTGACGAGCTTTTGTGCCTCGTCGGGTTTGACCATGCCGCTGTTTGGCGGCATGGGGACTTCGCCCCAGGAGCCTTTGCCGCCTTTGAGGACTTTTTCGGTCAGCTTGGCTTCGGCACCTTTTTGTCCGGCGTATTTGGCCGCGATGTCCTTGTACGAAGGGCCGACATTTTTCTTCTGAATCGCATGGCAAGCCATGCAGTTCTTCGACTTGGCCAGGGCTTCGCTGGCTTGCGCGCCACTGCAGGCAAATAATCCGATAGCGGCAAGATAGGTGACAAACGCGGCTTTCATCCATTGCTCCGTCGAAAAAATTCGTTTTGGTCTGTATCGGCTGTGACCATCTCGGCGTTCGTCCAGTTCATCGCCCCGAGTTGGCCAACAGGATACCGGCACCGACAAAGACGCCACCGAAAAAGCGGTTCTGGGCTTTCAGCGCCTTAGGGTCATGTAACCAGTGTCTTAAGCGGGTAGCCAGCAGCGCATAGCCGGACATGACTACAATGTCGACACAGCACATGGTCAGCGCGATGATCACGAACTGTGGCCATTGCGGGCGAGTCGGGTCGATGAACTGCGGGGTTAGTGCCGCAATGAAGACGATGGCTTTGGGGTTGGCCAGATTGACCAGCAGGCCTTCCACGAACAGGGCGTTCGATGAAACCGGTGGCTTATCGTCCTGAATTTCCTGTGGGGCTGAGCGCCATTTCTGGATGCCGAGCCAAACGAGATAGCCGGCACCGCAAAACTTGACGATGTCGAAGGCCAGTGTAGAGGCGGTGAGCAAGGCGCCGAGTCCTACTGCCACAATCGCCAGCTGAATCAGCAACGCGCTTTCCAGCCCGAAAATGGCGCGTAGCGCCGCGCCATAACCGTGTCGCAGGCCACAACTCATGGCGACTGCGGCTCCCGGTCCGGGCGAAATGGCGATCAGGCTGGACGCCAGCAGAAAGCCAAGCCAGAGCGAAAGTGCCATCAGCGACGTTTCAACTGGCTGAGGTCGCGAACCGCACCGGTGGCTGCCGAGGTGGCCATCAAGGCATAGGCCTGGAGTGCCTTGGAGACTACCCGGCTGCGCGGTTCGGCCGGCTGCCAGGCTTGATCTTCCTTGTCTTCCATTTGGGCGCGACGAACGTGCAATTCGGCGTCGGTTACGCGCAGGTGGATGCTGCGCTTGGGAATATCGATTTCGATGATGTCGCCTTCCTGAACCAGACCGATGGCGCCGCCTTCTGCGGCTTCTGGCGAAACGTGGCCGATCGATAGTCCTGAGGTTCCGCCGGAAAAACGTCCGTCGGTCAGTAATGCGCAGGCTTTGCCCAGCCCTTTGGACTTGAGATAGGAGGTCGGATAAAGCATCTCTTGCATGCCGGGGCCGCCTTTCGGGCCTTCGTAGCGGATCACCACGATATCACCGGCCACAATCTGATCGGCCAGAATACCCTTGACGGCTGCGTCCTGGCTTTCAAAAACGCGCGCCCGGCCGCTGAATTTCCAGATGCTTTCATCAACACCAGCCGTTTTGACGATGCAGCCGTCGCTGGCGATATTGCCGTAGAGCACCGCCAACCCGCCTTCCTGCGAGTAAGCATTGGCCTTGTCGCGGATGCAGCCGTGCGTGCGGTCGAGATCAAGTTCCGGAAAGCGACGATCCTGAGAAAAAGCGGTTTGGGTGGGAACGCCACCGGGCGCGGCTTTATAGAATTCGAGAATCTTCAGGTCGTGCGCGTGCATGACATCCCACATCGATAGCGCCGCTTCGAGCGTTTTTTCATGTACGGTTGGCACGTGCGTCTTGAGCAGACCGGCGCGATCAAGTTCGCCGAGGATGCCGAAAATGCCGCCGGCACGATGCACGTCCTCAATATGGAATTTGTCGGTCATCGGCGCCACTTTGCACAGGCACGGCACTTTGCGCGAAATGCGGTCAATGTCGGCCATGGTGAAATTGACGCCGGCTTCCTGGGCGGCGGCGAGGATGTGCAGGACGGTATTGGTCGAGCCACCCATCGCGACGTCGAGGGTCATGGCGTTTTCGAACGCTTCGAACGAGCCAA
>CAZZDF010000251.1:0-3365 GCA_964652915.1 uncultured Propionivibrio sp.
AATGTAACAGGAAATGCGGACTCCTAAGTGCCTTCCTGAAACCAAAAACGGATGAAAATTCATCCGTTTTTGTCAGTCGATACGCTTTCGGGAAAGCAAAGGTCAAACGTGCATTCCCCCACTACTAATTGATGGCTTAAACGGCCAGACGATGACGCCCCTTGGCACGACGGGCACGAATCACGGCACGACCACCACGAGTAGCCATACGGACGAGGAAGCCGTGGGTACGTTTGCGACGAATAACCGACGGTTGATAGGTACGTTTCATTATTAAACCCTTGAAGACATTGCGAAGTAAACGTGTAATTAGACATTGCAGGACTTACTTTTGTCAAGCCTATATTTTTTATCAGGCTGTGGATAACCATCACCCGACAGGTTAAAATCCTCCTCTTGCGACCTGTCGATGAATACCAGACGATCAGATGGGGTGCGCTGATGATCCGCCTACGGGCTGTATCTGCGGCAACCCCCTGAAACGCCTATAAGCGTTCTTGGCAGTTTATAGCCTCCTCACTTTGTATTGCCCAATCGGAATCGTGTTGAATCATAAGTCATGAGTAGTTTCTGGACCTCCTGCTTGAGCCAGTTTGAACAAGAACTCCCGCCTCAGCAATTCAACACATGGATCCGTCCTCTTCGTCTCGAAGGTGAAGACGATATTGCCAACGGCCTGCGCCTGATTGCGCCCAATGGTTTTATTCTGAAATGGGTCAAGGAACGTTACCTGACGCGCATGGAAGAACTCGCCTGTGCCTTTTTTTCAACGCCCGTTGCCGTATCACTGGTACTTGGGGAACGCACAGCAAGTACCAGCACTGCAAGAACGTCGCCCGCGCCAAGTGCCGAGCCGTTTGTCGAAAAATCAGGAAAGGGCAAAACCAGCCCGATCACAGCGGTCGAACGCCCACTGGAAAAAACTCGCTCTCAATACGAAAAGACCCGCCTTATTCCCGGCTTTACCTTCGAAAATCTGATTGTTGGCAAAGCCAACGACCTTGCACGTGCTGCATCGATGCAGGTTGCGATGAACCCCGGAGGCGCCGCGTACAACCCGATGTTTATCTATGGTGGCGCCGGACTGGGGAAAACCCACCTGATTCACGCCATCGGAAACCACATTCTTGAACACAACCCGGAGAAGGTTGTGCGCTACGTTCATGCTGAAGACTACTACTCGGACGTCGTTCGCGCCTATCAAACCAAGTCGTTTGATGCGTTCAAGCGCTATTACCGTTCGCTCGATGTGTTGTTGCTCGACGACGTTCAATTCTTCAATGGCAAAAACCGGACTCAGGAAGAATTCTTCTTTGTTTTCAATGCCCTGATCGAGTCAAAGAAACAGATTGTGATCAGTTGTGACACTTACCCGAAAGACATTTCCGGCCTTGAAGATCGTCTGATCACCCGATTTGACTGGGGTTTGACCGTCCAGATCGAACCACCGGAAATCGAAATGCGGGTAGCCATCCTTAAAAAGAAGGCCGAAGCCGAAAAAGTAATTCTTGATGACGAAGTCGCCTTTTATATTGCCAAGCACCTGAGATCCAACGTTAGAGAACTTGAAGGCGCTTTAAAGAAAGTGCTGGCTTATGCCCAATTCCACGGAAAAACCATTGATCTTGAGTTGGCCAAGACATCGTTAAAAGACCTTATCGGTGCAGTAAACCGGCAGATCACCGTGGAAAGCATTCAAAAAACGGTTGCCGATTACTTCAAGTTGAAAGTTGCCGACCTGTTTTCCAAAAAACGTACGCGCCAGGTCGTTCGTCCACGGCAAATTGCCATGTGGCTGGCCAAGAACCTGACCTCGCAAAGTTACCCTTCGATTGGCGAAGCCTTCGGCGGGCGCGACCATACAACGGTATTGCATGCGGTTCGCGCGATTGAAACCTTGCGTTCCAAAGACAACGAACTCAATCATGACGTTCATGTGCTGTTACAAGTGTTGAAAGGATAAGTCCGTCCGGTATGTATAAGTCGATGGACAAACAGTGGATAAAGCTTTGATAAGTTCACTTTTTGTTCCCTGTGGATAAGTTGTTAGATTTTATCCACAACCTCATACAGAGTTTTTTCAGGGCAGTTTTTGTTGCATATCTTGTTGAAGCGTAAAGAAATTTTTTATATATCCACAGAGTTGGCCTTCAGATTATCTTTATAGGATTTATATATATGCTTTTTATTAAAACCAAACGTGACATGCTGTTGGCACCTTTGCAGTCCGTGTCCGGAATCGTTGAAAAAAAACATACGTTGCCGATCCTTTCCAATGTATTGCTTGAAAAGAAGGCTGACGTCGTTACCTGTGTAGCAACGGATATTGAAATTCAGATTACGACTTCGACGAGTGGTTCGTCGGATGCCGGTGATTGCGCGATTACTGTCGGGGCACGCAAACTGCAAGACATTCTGCGCTCTTTGCCAGAAAGCACCGAAGTCAGTCTGAGTCTTGAAGAAAAGCGCCTGTTGGTGCGCGCTGGAAAGAGCCGCTTTACTTTGCAGACTCTACCCGCCGAAGAATTTCCTCACATGGCTTTGTCGGATGGCGATGTTTGCAAGCTGACGGTGACACAGAAACAGTTTCGCAAGTTACTTTCTCAGACCCAGTTTTCGATGGCTGCCCAGGACGTTCGCTACTATCTGAATGGTTTGCTGCTGATTGTCGACGGAACGGAATTGCGTGCGGTTGCCACTGACGGGCATCGCCTGGCCTATGCCAGCATGGCTTTGGAAGAATCGCAAGTAAGTAGTGCGCCACGTCAGGAAGTCATCCTGCCACGCAAGACGGTTCTTGAATTGAACCGCTTGCTGGCTGACAGCGACGAGCCTCTTTCGATGGAATTTGCCGCCAATCAGGTTCGTTTCCAGTTTGGCAACATCAGCCTGGTTTCCAAATTGATTGACGGAAAGTTCCCCGATTACGAGCGGGTAATTCCGGCAACACTCAAAAATATTGTGACGCTGAATCGTGCGGCACTTCTGCAATCGATGGTTCGCGCAGCTATTCTGACTAATGAAAAATTCCGTGGTGTGCGTTTGATCCTCACCCCGGGCAGCATGAAGATCATGGCAGCGAATGCCGAGCAGGAAGAAGCGCAGGAAGAACTCGAAATCGATTACAACGGTGATTCGATCGACGTTGGTTTCAACGTGGGTTACTTGCTCGATGTATTGAACAATACCTCGGCAGAAGCCGTTGAGTGGGGTTTCAACGATGCCAACTCCAGCGCCTTGTTGACCATCCCTGGAAACGAGCGCTTCAAGTATGTCGTAATGCCGATGCGCATTTGATGACCGGTAAAACGTATTGACAGGTTTTTTGCGTGTCACCTGAAACAAATATTGGAAATAGCATGATC
>CAZZDF010000252.1:0-3360 GCA_964652915.1 uncultured Propionivibrio sp.
CCAAAGGAAATTTACGCAAAATGAGTACACACGACATTCTTCATCGCCTTTCCGAAACGCTGGCTTCGCGTCGCAACGCCGATCCGGAAACCTCCTATACCGCCAAGCTGTTTGCCAACGGCCCGGATTCAATTCTGAAGAAGATCGGTGAGGAAAGCGCCGAACTGATCATGGCTGCCAAGGATGGCAAGCGTTTGAATATCGTTTGGGAATCGACCGACCTGATTTATCACATCATGGTGCTGCTGGCTTTTTATGGCATGGGCATCGAGGATGTGTCGCAGGAAATGCGTCGTCGCGAGGGGATCTCCGGCATCGACGAAAAGAAATCGCGAACCGCTAAGTGAATCATGGATAACTGCCTGTTTTGCAAAATTGCGCGTGGAGAAATTCCGTCGCGCAAAGTCTACGAAGACGATGATATTTTTGCCTTCCACGACATCAATCCGGCGCGTCCGGTACATGTTCTGGTCATCCCCAAGCGCCATATCACCTCGCTGGCGACGGCGACGGTCGAAGATACGCCGGTGCTCGGGCGAATGCTGGCGGTGGCCAACCAGTTGGCCAGTGAAAACGGGAGTCCCGATGGTTTCCGCGTGATTATCAATACCGGGCGTATTGGTCAGCAGGAAGTACAGCATTTGCATGCCCATATCGTCGGCGGGCCGGAACCGGTCGGGCCGATGCTCAAGCGGATGTAAGGAGAGGATTCATGGGAACCCTAAGTATCTGGCACTGGTTGATTGTTTTGCTCATCGTCATGCTGGTTTTCGGAACCAAGAAATTGCGTAACATCGGCGAGGATCTTGGTGGCGCGGTGAAGGGTTTCAAGCAAGGCATGCGTGAGGCAGACGCCGAGAACAAGCCGGCTGATCCGTCGCCTTCGCAGCCGCAGCAGCAGGTGAATGGCGCTCAGATCATCGAGGGTGAAGTTACGGAAAAGACCAAGTCGTGACCGGCGGAGATCCGCTTCTCGCGATAATTTCCTTCTTCTGTTTTCAGCGCTCTGCGCGGCTTGCCTGACCGATCCCTATGTTTGACGTCGGTTTTTCCGAAATGTTGATGATCGGCATCGTTGCTCTGGTGGTGATCGGCCCTGAGCGTTTGCCCAAGGTGGCCCGGACAGCGGGCTTGCTGCTTGGGCGCATGCGGCGCTACGTCAGTGATGTGAGGGCGGATCTTCACCGTGAGATGCAGCTTGAAGAGCTGAAACAACTCAGAGACGAAATGCAGGATTCGGCGCGTGAATTCGAGCGGAGTATGGCGAGCGGAATTCAGTCGATCGAGCAATCCGTTCAGGCAGCCGTGAGCGACGGATCGTCGATGACCCATACGGCAAACGCTGAAAAATCGGCAGGGTTGCCGGCCAGCGCCGATCGGCCAGCGACTCCGATCGACAAGGGTTAGAGTAGCCATGGATTTACCGGAAGAGTCCTTTCTTTCGCACCTTGTCGAGTTGCGCAATCGCCTGATTCGCATCCTGTTGGCGATCGGTCTGGTGTTTCTCTGCCTGTTCCCGTGGGCCAAGGATTTGTACGCGCTGCTCGCCCAGCCGCTACTGGCGACCCTGCCCAAGGGCGGGCAGATGATTGCCACCGATGTGGTCGGGGTGTTCATGGTGCCGATGAAAGTGGCGCTGATGGTGGCCTTCCTCGTTGCGTTGCCTTACATCCTTTATCAGGTATGGGCTTTTGTCGCGCCAGGCTTGTATGCCCATGAGAAGCGGCTTGCTTTGCCTTTGGTGCTGGCCAGCGTTGTTCTGTTTTTTGTCGGGATGGCCTTTGCCTATTTCGTCGTCTTTCCGGCGGTATTTGGCTTTATGGCCAAAATGGCGCCCGAGGGCGTGGCCTGGATGACCGACATCGAGAAATATCTTTCCTTCGTGATGGGGACTTTTATCGCCTTTGGTGTGACCTTCGAAGTGCCGGTCGTGGTCATTGTCCTCGTCCGGATGCGTATCGTTGAACTGGCTACGCTGGTTTCATGGCGCCCTTACGTGATTGTCGGCGCCTTTGTCATCGGCGCCATTTTTACTCCGCCCGATGTCGTGTCGCAACTTATGCTGGCTATCCCGCTGTGCCTGCTCTATGAGTTGGGCATGTTGCTGGCGCGCTTTGTCAGCAAACCGGAACCCGAGTTTCCGGATTCAGAAGTGATGCCATAGGCCGACCGTAAAGCCGCTTGTTGAGCGGGTTTTATCGTCACTTAATAAGCGATTACTCGCGTTCGCGGCGTGGCAGCGGGCGCTTGCCGATGCGAATGTCCGCTGTGTAGAGCGCTTTCTGGCGCTTTAACTGAAAGGGGATTGTGTCTCCCGGTTTTAGGCCGGCAATCAGATCCAGCATGACCTGCGGGTCTTTGACCGCTTTGCCATTAACCGAAATCAGGATGTCTCCCGGCTTGACTCCGCCTACATCCGCAGGACCGCCGCGTTGCACCCCGGCGATCAGGGCGCCATGGGCATCGGCAAGGCCGAAGGATTCGGCCAGTTCCGGCGTGATTTCCTGCGCTTCGACGCCGATCCAGCCGCGGGTGACCGAGCCGGTTTGAATGATTTGCTCCATGACGTTCTTGGCCGTCGAAATCGGGATGGCAAAGCCGATGCCGAGCGAGCCGCCGGAGCGTGAATAAATCGCGGTATTGATGCCGACCAGATTGCCTTGACTATCTACCAGAGCTCCGCCGGAATTGCCGGGATTGATGGCCGCGTCGGTCTGGATGAAGTTTTCGAAAGTGTTGATGCCCAGGTGCGAGCGCCCGAGTGCCGAAACGATGCCCATGGTCACGGTTTGGCCGACGCCGAAGGGGTTGCCGATGGCCAGAACGACGTCGCCGACCACCAGGGCGTCTGCTTCGCCAAAGCTGATCGCCGGCAGCTTGAGGGTTTCTTCGGGATTTTCCGGGCTGGCTTGTAGTACGGCGAGATCCGATTCCGGATCGCCGCCGATGACGCGCGCCTTGAGGCTACGCCCGTCGTCCAGCCCAACCTCGATTTGGTCTGCGCCTTCGACAACATGGTAGTTAGTCAGAATGTAGCCCGTGGGACTGACGATGACGCCTGAGCCGAGCCCCGCCGCTCCGTCGCCCTCGTCATCCGGTGGGTCACCAAAGAAATGGCGGAATAAGGGGTCTTCCAGAAGCGGTTGGCCAGCGAGTTTGGCTTTCTTCGAGGTGGCAATGTGCACCACCGAGGGCAGGGAGCGCTTGGCGGCATCGCGAAAGGAACTCGCGGCAGTTTGCGGGTTGCCGGTATTCTGGTTTCCGTTTGCTGCGGGAAGGACTGCCGTGTCGCCCGGAAGCTTGTTTAGCCATTCCGGCTTGAACGTGCCGACGACGAATAGAATGGCGAGACTAACCGTC
>CAZZDF010000253.1:0-3319 GCA_964652915.1 uncultured Propionivibrio sp.
GCGCGGCTGATTTCCCGATACAGCATGGCCGGGCCGTTGCTCTTGTTCTCCAGTTCGGTATAGCGATCCATGAGTCGCTTGAGCGTCTCGTTGTCGGTCGGGATGGGCGGGAGGGTGGCGACGATGGCGTTGTGTTGTTGCTGGGCTAGCTCGGTTTCCGCTCTGAGAGTTTGAGTTTCGCCAGTGAGCGAGAAGGTTTCCCAGATCAGTTTTCCCGAGAATAACAAGCAGCCGAGCAGGACAATGGCTCCGAACCCTTGCAAAAACTGCCGAACTTGCGCGAGGTGATAGTCGTGGCGCAGGTTGTCGTTGGCAAACTGAATCGGCGATGGCGTGGTGGCCAGCAGGTTGAGAAGGAGTTGTTCGCCGTGAATATCGGTTGGGGGCGTCTTGAGCCCGGTATGCTTGGCGCAGGCTTCGATATCCAGCATGTTGAAAATGAGTGCGCCGGTATCGATGCAACTATTGCGGATGGCTTTTAGCGCGCTGCGATGCGCCAGGATGTGGGCGGTGATCGGTTGGTCGCGCGCGATCAGGCGCTGGGTGGTCAGGTACTGCTGGAGCTTGAGCGTTTCGTCGGCAAGCGTTTGGGCAATTCCGCCAATGCTGCTGTTGTGTAGCGGGGTGAGGCGACTGAAGTGTAGCTCGCCTCGGTCGTAATAACTTTGGCGGATGCTCTGATCCTGAACGGTCAGTAGCAGGCAGTGATCGTCGTCAAGCTTGAGTTTCTTGAGCAGCAGGGAGGCCAGCAAAGGCACGGAGAATACGCCGGCCAGGGCGATCCCGGCGCGGGTGATGGCATCCAGCCACGGAGCGAAAAAATCGTTATTGGTGAGCGCTGCGAGCAGAATTCTTTCGTCTTTGCGCTGCTCCTTGGTGTAGCCGAGTGATGCCGAGGTGGTCAACGTAGCGTTGAAGAACAGTTGTCCGAGCTTTCTCGAGATGATCGCCCGTCGGTTGGCGCCTTGCAAAAACGGAATGGTTTCGATCTGGAAGCCTTCTTCCGAGACATTGACCAGAATGGAGAAAATCGATTTGCGATGTTGGTCGAGATAGGCGACAAATTCGCCGTATCCAGAGTCTGTTGCCGCAAATGTTCCTTCATTGGTCAGCATCCCGGAATGCCAGCGATAAGCGGTCATCTGGTGCGCGCTGAGGTAGAGAAGGCGGTCAGGTTTCATGGGCGCGGGCGGGCTCAGGTTTTGATCTTGCTGATGACATCGTACACCGGGCCAAGGACGGAGAGCATGATCCATCCGAGTAACAGGCCGAGGACGACGGTTAGCATCGGCTCGATGAGTTGTTGTACGCGTTCGACAGATTCTTTGACATCCCGATTATAGAAGTAACTGACGTTGGTCAGCGCGTCGTCGAGCGCACCAGTGCTTTCCCCGACGCGCAACATGCGAATCACCAGGGGCGGGAAGAAGCCGATGCTGTGGAAGGCGGCGGTGACGTTCTGGCCTTCGCCGATCAGTTGTTCGACGCGTTCAAGACCTTGCCGGACGACCAGGTTGCCGACGACATCCTGCGTGGTGCGGATCGATTCGAGGATGGGGATGCCTGAGGCGTAGAGCAGAGCGAAGGTGTTGGCAAAGCGCGAGAGGATGATCTTGCGCAGAATTTCGCCGACAAAGGGCGCTTTCAGCTTGAGGCCGTCGAAGCGCAAACGAGCCAGCGGATTGGTGTGGAGCAGGAGTTTCAAGCCGATGCCGAGAACAATCGGGAGCAGCAGCGCGACATACCAGTAGGCAACCAGCAGGTCGGAAACAAAAAACAGCGCTTGCGTGTGCGGTGGCAACGCCTGCCCCATGTTTTTTACGAACTGCTTGAGCTGCGGCACCATGTAAACCATCAGGAAAAAGGTTGCCGACAGAACAATGGTGCCGACAAAGGCCGGATACATCAGGAGCTTCTTGGTTTGTGAGGCGAGTTCATCTTCCCATTTCAGTGATTCGGTGAGGTTTTGCAAGACGGCAGGCAGACGGCCGGTCGATTCGCCGGCACGGATCAGGCTGACGAATACCTTGTTGAAAATTTTCGGCTGTTCATCCATCGCTTCCGAGAGTTTTAGCCCCCCCTCGATGGATTCGACGAGGCCGGCGACGACTTCGCGAAAGCGTGGGTTTTCGAGGGTGTCGCGCAGATCGGAAAGCCCTTCAAGAATGGGAACACCGGCACGGATCAACAGTTCAAGGTGAAAGCAGAAGTGGATGATTTCGCGGCGTGGAACCCCTCCGGGGCGGAACAGGCTGCGATTGCTGATCGGCTCGCCGTCGATCAGATCGAGCTCCATGCGCCGTAGCCGCAATTCAAGGTCGACGAGATTGAGAGCGTCGATTCGCCCTTGAACCTGGCGTCCATCCGCGGCGACTGCCTTGTAGTTGTAGAGCGACATCGCTACATCCGGTCGGTCAG
The DNA here is from genome assembly GCA_964652915.1 of uncultured Propionivibrio sp. Lineage (GTDB taxonomy): Bacteria > Pseudomonadota > Gammaproteobacteria > Burkholderiales > Rhodocyclaceae > Propionivibrio. The sequence goes on from CAZZDF010000253.1 coordinate 2,419, forward strand.
GTCGACGACGCGACCGAGTTCTTCGATCGAGGTCGAGCCGTCCAGAACGCGGCGCAACCCGTCGTCGGCGAGCGAGACGAAGCCCTGTCGTTCGGCCAGTTGGCGGATTTCACGGGCGGTGGAGCGACGAGCGATCAGTTCGTCAAGGTCGCTGTTCAAGCGCAGCAGTTCCATGATCGCCAAGCGGCCTCGATAGCCCTGAAAGTCGCAGCGCTCGCAGCCGCAGGCGCGGAAAATTACCGGCCTTGGCGTATCGGTACCACCGCCGAGCAGGCGTGCCTCGTGCGCTTCCGCCTGATAGGGCGTCTTGCAATGCAGACACAGGCGGCGAACCAGACGCTGGGCGATGATGCCGATGATGTTGCCAGCCATGATGTCGGGCAGGATGCCGATGTCGAGCAGGCGCGGAATGGCGCCGATGGCCGAATTGGTGTGCAGGGTGGAATAGACCTGATGCCCGGTCATCGCTGCGCGCAGCGCCATTTCGGCGGTGTCAGCATCGCGGATTTCGCCAACGAGGATGACATCCGGGTCTTGTCGCATCATCGAGCGGATGCCGTTGGCGAAATCGAGCTTGGCCGCTTCGGCCACCGAGGTTTGACGAACCATGGTCATCGGGTATTCGACCGGGTCTTCGAGGGTCATGATGTTTAGCCCCTCGGAGTTGATGTGGTTGAGTACCGAATACAGGGTGGTCGTTTTACCGCTGCCGGTCGGGCCGGTGACGAGGATGATGCCTTCCGGGCGCGAAATCATCAGCTTGAGCTGGTCGAGGTGGCGCTCGGTCAGGCCCAGCCCTTCGAGTGGAACAAGGCCTTTTTGCCGGTCAAGAATCCGCAGGACGATGTTTTCGCCGTGAATTGTCGGCTGCACGGAAACGCGGAAGTCGATTTGCCGCCCG
>CAZZDF010000254.1:0-3309 GCA_964652915.1 uncultured Propionivibrio sp.
TGGGAATGGTTTCTTTAGCGAATTGCTCTACGGGTTGTTCCATTTTCTATCCGGAGTGTTCCTGCAAGAATCGAACTTCGACGTCAATGCTGTCGACCTGACCAAACCGATGATTCTACCATGCCGAAAACGTCGAACCATCAACGAACCATCAATCATTGGCAGCGAAATTCCGCACAACGCCGAGCGCGACAAACCGGTTCGGCAGCAAAAGAAAAGAACGCCAATTGTCGAAACAGGGGCAATCCGAAGTAAGCTAGCGCCCGTTTCCACTAAACAAAAACAACCCGACCCATGCAGACCTCCGTAGACCTGATCATCGAAGCGCGCTGGATCATCCCCGTCGAGCCGGCCAATGTCGTGCTCGAAAACCACGCGGTCGTCATTAACAAAGGGCGAATTGTTGCAATTTTGCAACAAGACGAAGCAAACACGCTTTTTTATGCAACCCAGACCAAAAAGCTGGCAAACCACATCCTCATTCCCGGCCTTGTCAATCTACACACCCATGCGGCGATGACCCTGTTACGCGGACTCGCCGATGACCTGCCACTCATGGAATGGCTGGAAAAACATATCTGGCCGGCGGAAGCAAAGCACGTGTCAGCACAGTTCGTCCACGACGGCACGCGACTGGCCTGCGCCGAAATGCTGCGTGGCGGAACAACCTGCTTCAATGACATGTACTTCTTCCCCAAAGCCGTCGCCGAAGCCGCCATAAGCTCAGGAATCCGTGCCGCCATCGGACTGATTACCGTTGATTTCCCTACTTCCTACGCCTCGGACGCCGACGACTACTTGGCAAAAGGCCTGAGCGTACGAGACGAACTGATCAACGAGCCGCTGCTCAGTTTCTGCCTTGCCCCGCACGCCCCCTATACAGTCAACGACCGCAACTTCACCAAAGCTCTGACACTCGCCGAGCAATGCGAAATCCCTATTCATCTTCATCTCCATGAAACAAAACAGGAAATCGAAGACAGCCAGCTAAGCTACGGAATCCGTCCGATCGAGCGACTGCATCGCCTTGGGCTGCTGAGCCCCGGACTGATCGGCGCACACGGCATCCATCTGAGCAACGAAGAAATCTCGTTGCTGGCGCAACACGGCTGTTCGATCGCCCACTGCCCGAGTTCCAATCTCAAGCTCGCCAGCGGCATGGCACCAATCGCCGAACTGATCGAAAGAGGGGTCAATGTCGGCATCGGCACCGATGGTGCGGCGAGCAACAACCGCCTCGACATGTTTCAGGAAATGCGGCTTGCCGCCTTGCTGGCCAAGGCAGTCAGCGGTCAGGCCCAGGCCATCAACGCGCATCAGGCCTTGCGCATGGCCACCCTGGGTGGAGCGCAAGCGCTGGGGCTCGAAAACACCGTGGGTTCCATTGCCAAAGGAAAGGCGGCCGACCTGTGCGCCATCCGCATCGATGACATCAGTCTAGCCCCATGCTACGATGCGGCCTCGCTTCTTGTGTATTCAGCGGGACGCGAACATGTGACGGATGTATGGGTTAACGGTACTATGCGCGTGGCCGATGGCGAACTGCTTCAAGCCAACGAAATTGAGTTGATAAAACTCGCGGCTTTGTGGCAGAATCAAATCTGTCCGCGCGATGTTTGATCATATTTTTATAACTAGTGAGGCGTAACAGGCTATGCGGACAACAACCGCAGGCTTTAACTAACGAGGAAAATCAAGATGAATAAAACTGTTAAATTTTCTGTGATGGCTTTGCTTGCCGCTACTCTTGGCCTCAGTGCCTCGTTTGCTCAAGCCCAAGCCACCAATAGCGTCTACGTGATTGATGGCCGTGGTCAAGTTGCCACGAACAGTACCGGCCTGTGCTGGCGCACTGGCTTCTGGACTCCGGCTGCTGCTGCAACGGATGCCAACGGCTGCAAATGCGACAAAGACCTGATCGCCAAAGAAATCTGCGAGCCGAAGGGCGGCGCTGCTGCTGGCACGAAGCCGGCTGGCGACAAGATCACCGTTGCTGCCGATGCGCTCTTCGACTTCAACAAGTCGACGCTGCGTCCGGAAGGCAAAGCCAAGATTGATGAAGTCGTCGCCAAGGCCAACAGCCTGAACCTCGAAGTCGTTATCGCTGTTGGTCACGCTGACCGCATCGGTAGCGCTGCTTACAACAAGAAGCTGTCCGAGAAGCGCGCTGCTTCGGTTAAGGACTACATCGTTAGCAAGGGCATCCCGGCTAACAAGGTCTACACCGAAGGCAAGGGTTCGACGCAACCGGTTACCAAGCCCGATCAGTGCAAGGGTGGCAAGAGCGCCAAGGTTATCGCCTGCCTGCAGCCTGACCGTCGTGTTGATATCGAAATCATCGGTACCGCCAAGTAATTGTTGGTCGATTAAGAAAAGCCCTGCTTCGGCAGGGCTTTTTTATTTCTGTCCTCATAGAATCAACTCATGCTCAACGCTGATCACAACGAGCTCAAAAAATTCAGCCAACTGGCTCATCGCTGGTGGGACAAAAACAGCGAGTTCAAACCGCTTCACGAAATCAACCCATTGCGCATCGAATGGATTGGTCGTCACGTCAAGCTCGCAGGCAAGACGGTTCTCGACATCGGTTGCGGCGGCGGCATTCTCGCCGAAAGCATGGCCGAACGCGACGCCATGGTTACCGGAATAGACCTTTCGGAGAAGGCGCTTGGCGTTGCTCGTCTCCACCTGCTGGAAAGTGGAAACAAGGTGGATTACCAATACCGCTCGGCTGAAGAGCTCGCGAAGTCTTCCGCAACGCGCTTCGACATCGTTACATGCATGGAAATGCTGGAACACGTCCCGGAGCCGGCCAGCGTTGTTGCCGCGTGCGCTGCTTTGGTCAAACCCGGCGGACACGTATTTTTTTCCACCATCAACCGCAATGCCAAAGCCTACACACTGGCCATCATCGGCGCCGAATACCTCCTCAAGATGCTGCCCAGAGGCACTCACGAATACGCAAAATTCATCAAACCAGCCGAATTATCGCGTTGGGCAAAAAGCGCAGGATTGCATCCGGACGAGATCATCGGACTCACCTACAACCCGCTTAGCTCGAAATATCGCCTTTGTCAGGATACCGACGTCAACTATCTGATGCACACAACATATACCGTATAAATGGGCTATCGAGCCTCCGACAAACCACCTTTTCTTTTCCCCAAAGATTTGCCTGTTTGCTGTATTCTGACGCCCGTCTGAAACCTGCGACCCGGACAAATCTCGATTCATGGCACGATTCCTTGTTTTCGTAATCACTCTTATCCACATCAGGAGAAACCATGCGACTTCTAGCAAAACTACTCG
>CAZZDF010000255.1:0-1986 GCA_964652915.1 uncultured Propionivibrio sp.
ATGGCAGAATCTGCCAGCTTGAGGATATCGTCCTGGCAGAGTTCGTTGCCGTCAAATAAAGCGAGTCCGATGCTGGCTGTGCAATGGTGTTGCAGGGAAATTTCTTCTGCGTTGTCGCGTTTGATTTTCAGCAAATACGGTTGTGACAAAGCGATACGAATTTTTTCGCCGATGAGGCAGGCGCTGCTGGCAGATTGGTTGCGATCAGTGTCGAGTTCGCTGATCATGACCACGAATTCGTCGCCGCCAAAACGCGCGACGGTATCCATCTCCCGGATGCATTGGCTCAAGCGGTTGGCAGCCTCAATCAAAAGCAAGTCGCCCGCTTTATGACCATGGGTATCGTTCAAGGGTTTGAAATTATCCAGGTCAAGGAACATCAGCGCCCCAAAGCGCGAATTGCGGCGGTTGGTGGCCATTGCCTGACCCAGACGGTCTTCGAGCAGGCGGCGATTCGGCAGGCCGGTGAGCGGGTCATGAAAAGCCAGTTGTCGCACCTGTTCCTGCATAGCATTGCGTTCGGTAACGTCGTTGGCGACGATTTGAACGGCAGGATTTCCGTTGTACAGGATGGCGGCGCTTTGAACCTCAACGTCGATGATGGTGCCGTCGAGGCGGAGGTATTTTTGCTCGCTCGGTGAATTGGGTTCGTTCGCGTTGAGTGCGTTTTTCGCCCTGCTTTCGGCGAGTTGTTGGTAGTCCGGATGGATGAGGTTTGTCATCGATCTTTGCAGCAATTCGTCGGCTGAAGAGGCGCCAAACATGCGGATTGCCGCAGGGTTGACGTAAAGCAGTTTCTTGCCGTCATGAACGCCGGTTGGCGTTGGCGACCATTCGATCAACGTCCGGTAGCGCTGTTCGCTGTCGATGAGCTTCTGGTTGATTCTGCCAAGAACCAGCAAAGGCAATCCTATTCCAAGAACAAAATTGAGGCAGATTTGCAGGATAAAGGCAAAAGTCTGAATTGCGTCGGTCGTGGCCATGAAGTTTTGCCCGACGGGTTCCACGAAAAGGTGGAAAACAGAACGTATGGCCATGAAAGCGGCATACAGGAGATAAGACCCGCCGACAAACCAGCGAACCGATTTTTTCAGGAGTGTGCCGGAGTTCAGGAGCGCAATCGCACTGGCGAGGTCAATTGCGGCAATCGACGCCGATACGACAACGATGCGCGTTGACATGCTCGGATTCAGGTAGGTGAAATGGGCGAGCAGGAGCGCTGTGCAGGCAGTCAGCAGCCAGTACCAGGGGTATTTCGGTTTTTTCCCCTGAAAGATGCTGTTGCCAACGTACTGCCAGCTGAAGCCAGCGACCAGGAAGGTGTTGGCAGCGACAATGGACAAGGCGTCGGGGATCAGCCCGCGCAAGGAAATGAGCACAAAGCCGATGCCTGCGGCGGTTGCCCCCAGAGCCCACAGGCGAAGATTGGTGTCACGGGCGATAACGCGATTGACGATGACCAGACCGATGGCCAGCAGAATGCTGCTGAGCATGGCGAGCAAACTCAAGGTGCGGATGTCGAGGTTGAACATGGCTGGTTTCCGTCTGATTGGCCGGATTTGCGCTACTTGCGGCCGCAGCGTTCTCGGGCATTGTATTCCTCATGTGCGCTGGTGTGGCAATTCCTGGCGGCATGTCCGGTCAGGTGGCGGCGTTGGTGCCGGTAGTGCATTGCGGTGAATTATGCTCAATGTATCTGACGGCTGAGTACAATGATGGTGTTGTTTTCCCGTTGATGAGAGGTTTTCATGAAAAACATCGTGTTGGCTGCAGTGCTTGTCGTTTCCCCGCTGGTTGCCCATGCGGTAGATGTCAATGTGGATGTCGGCGACGTTCGTGTGCACGCGCCGGGGGTGAATGTGACCTTCGGTTCGCGCGATAGACGGGGGTATTATTGGGATGGCTACGAGTACCGCAGCCCCTCGTACTGGAAGCAGCACGACGGCCCGCGCGGCGAAAAATACTATACCGGGCGCGGCAATAACG
>CAZZDF010000255.1:1996-3268 GCA_964652915.1 uncultured Propionivibrio sp.
GATCGTTTGTCGTCCCGGAAATGGCCTCAAGTTCGTTCGTTGTGTTAGCTCGAATTGGCCTGCGGCGGAATGACGGATCGGTAGTTTCTTGGTGCGCGCTTAGTTGCCGGCTGTGAAACGCCAGGGCTGCGACTGGTCTTGTGCGTTCTGTTGGCGAAAGGCTCGGGGGGCCATGCCGACGGTGCGCTTGAAGACCTTGGAGAAACTGAAGGCATCCTGATAGCCGACAGCCTGCGCGACCTGTTCAAGCGTTTGTTCGGTTTCACTCAACAGGCGCATGGCATTCTGGATGCGCACGGTGCGCAAGTAGTTGAGCGGCGTGTCGTTCATCGCCTTGCGAAAACGCTCGGCCAGCCCGGTACGCGAAAGGCCGCATTGCTGGGCGAGTGCGCCCAGCGTCCAGGCTTGTGCGTAATCCTCATGCAGCAATACCAGTGCCTGGCGCACCTGTGGGTCGTGCATCGAATGACTCCAGCATCCGCCGGCCGCGCTTTGTTGCGCCACGATGTCACGCAGTAAAAAGGTGAAGATGGTGTCGAGCAAGCCGTGCACGATGGTTTCGGCGCCAAGCTCACGTTGCCGCACTTCCTGTGCCAGCAAATCGACAACGAGCGGTAGCGACGGTGCATTGGCGATGGCGCTGGTGCGGAAGCTGAACCACGCGGGCATGTCCTTGAAGAATGGGTGGATGGGCGTGTTCCAGAACTGATACGCGCCACTGATGACCGCGCAATTGTCGATGCTGCTGTTTGCTTGCGTGGATTCGGTGGCGTCGATGAAATTCAGCGGCTGGATTCTGCAGTCTTTCAGCTCGATTTTCGGGCTGATGGTATGGTGGCAGCCGCGCGCCATCAGGGCGATATCGCCAGCTTTCAGGTGAAGCGGCTCGGGTAGTGCGGAAGCGTGGAGGAAGACTTCACCGTGCGTAACGACATGCAGCCCCATGCTTTTGTTGCAGGGAAACTGCAGCGCGGTGTTGCTTTCCAGATGGCGCAGTTTGAGTACGCGGCGACGCAGGCCGGCCTGGCGCAGGATGTCGGTCAGTAGATCCATGATCATGTTGCATGTGGTGAATGGCTTGGACGATTAGACATGAAATTTGTACTTATGTCTATTATCAGTTCGGAGTTGTTGCGAGATGATGAGCGCTCCATTTACTGATCAAGGAGTAACAAATGACCAATGCATCCACTATCCTCGTGGTTGGTGCCAGCGGCACGGTTGGCGGTGCGCTTGCCCAACAACTCACGGAACAGGGGCATCGCGTGTTGC
>CAZZDF010000256.1:0-3240 GCA_964652915.1 uncultured Propionivibrio sp.
TGAATGTCGGTGGAGCCACATTGCGGGCACGCAATCAATCCATCGTGAAGCTGAATCTCGTATGAGGATTGTGACGAAAACCAGCCTTCAAATAGGTGTTTCTGTTCGCAGGAAAGGTCAAAAATGATCATTTAGTGGGTTCAATAGTATCTGCCAAGCTTCAACGCTTGCGTAGTTAGCCGCGTTTGGCGGGCAAAAGAAATTTAGTTCGGAACATTGGAGGCGCGGAGTCTACCAGATTGATCCTCCATCTTCCTTATCGACTTCGCAACTGAATTGTAGAAAACGGCCCTTTCTTTCGTAAAAACGTCCACAAAACGGCGCCCGCGAGGTACATTTGCGGCCTGTCATTTACTCGATTAATAATCGCTTGGATTGTTCAAAGTATGTCCTGGTATGCCTTTTTTACAAAGCTTCCCGTGCTCGACTGGATAGGCTTGGCATGGTTTGTGTTCTGCTGGATTGGCCTTGAGTTGGTGGTTGAACGGGGATGGAGTGGCTACAAAACGCTACACGAAGAAACCCTGAAGTTGCGGCTAAAGTGGGGCAAGGTAATGCTAACGCGCGAACCACGTATCATGGATTCGACGCTGATCGCCAATCTGTTGCCGAGCCTTTCGTTTTACGCCAACACGTCGATTTATATCATTGCAGCACTTTTTGCAGCACTCGGCGCTCTGGACCAACTGATATCTGCCGCCTCCGAAATGCCGTTTTCAAAGGTGCTGTCACGCGAAGCAACCGAAATCAAGCTACTGATACTCCTCGGAGTATTCGTTATCGCCTATTTCAAATTTACTTGGTCCTTGCGCCAGTTCAACCTGCTTTCAATCACCCTGGCCTCGGTTCCCTATAATTTGACCGAAGACGAACTGGAACATCACGGACGAAAGTTTGCCGCGGTCAACTCCTGCGCTGGAAATGACTTCAATCGTGGCCTGCGTGCCTACTATTTCGGGATGGCCGTGATGGCCTGGATGGTGTCGCCATGGATGTTCATGATCTCCACCACGGTGATCGTATTTGTTCTGGCGCGTCGAGAATTCAGCTCACCGGTTCTCAAGGCATTGGTCGAATTTGGGGAGAAATAAGGCTCGTTGCCCTACTCCCTAGCCTGTACCTGCTACCTGCGCAAGAGAGCGCTTAATCTTCTTTACGCATGCGCCTTTGCGCGAAGGAACCGTATCTTTTTGCCAGATACGGCGCGACGTACTTTTGAAAGGCACGACCGCAAATCATGCCTAAGGCCATGGTAAAAAAGAACATCAGAAAAAGTTTTACGTCCGCCAACGACATGGCTTGCCTCCGTCAGGCTGTTTGAAAATGTATTTGAATTGCCTGATGAGCTGTTGATGCTCGTCTTGCGGCATTTTGAGCTGCATGCACCAATCAATAATATATTGGTGCCCCGAGCCGGAATCGAACCGGCACGCCCAAAGGGCTTCAGATTTTAAGTCTGATACGTCTACCTATTTCGTCATCGGGGCAAGCCGCGGCATTATAGCAGTCCAGTTCGTACCTTTAGTTGGCAAAGCACTTGGAAAGCTGCATTGCTTATTTCACTCGCTGGAGTTTTGGTCTTCCGGCAGGCGGTGTGGGCGGTTCAGGGTCATCTTCTGGCTCGGTTGCGGCCGATTCATCGTCAGTGACAGCCCCAGTTTCCGCTTCAAATGCCATTCCGGCACCGTTTTCCTTGGCATAAATGGCCAGCACGTTGCCGATAGGTACAGAAATATTTCGGGCTACCCCGCCAAAGCGCGCTTGAAACGAAATCCGCTCATTGCTGATTTCCAGGTGCCCGGTGGCGGTATGACTGATATTCAGCACAATTTGCCCATCGCGCACGAATTCCTGCGGAACCTTCGCTTGAGCATTGGCAAGCACCGCAATATAAGGGGTAAAGCCGTTATCGCTACACCACTGATGTAGGGCGCGGATCAAATAGGGTTTGGTCGAAGGTAATTCCACCGGCACTCCGAGAGTTTGTTCATTTGCCGAGCAAAACGTCTGGCACGATTACCAGACGTTTTTCCGACTTATTTGCGCATGGCTTTTTCAGAGGGCGTCAAAGCGTCAATGAACCCTTGACGGCTGAAAATTCGCTCGGCGTACTTCATCAAAGGTGCGGCCGACTTCGGCAGTTCGATCCCGTAATGATCAAGGCGCCACAAAAGCGGCGCAATGGCCACATCGAGCATTGAGAAGTCTTCGCCCAGCATGTGCTTTTGTTTAACGAACACCGGTGCCATTTCGGTCAAACGGTCACGGATAATCTGACGCGCTTTGTCGGCAGTTTTGAGATTCTTTTCCAGCGTCTCGATGTGCGAAAACACTTCCCGCTCCATGGTGATCAGCAACTGGCGAGCGCGCGCACGCATGATCGGATCGGCCGGCATCAGTTGCGGATGCGGAAAACGCTCGTCGATGTACTCGTTGATGATATTCGGTTCATAGAGGATCAAGTCGCGTTCGACCAGCACCGGCACCCGGCCATAAGGATTGACCATGGCGATGTCTTCTGGCTTGGCAAAGAGGTCGACGTCGATCACCTGGAAATCCATGCCCTTTTCGTAAAGAACGATCCGGCAACGTTGGCTGAATGGGCAGGTTGTGCCCGAATAAAGATTCATCATGATCAATACCTCAAAAAAACGAACCGGCATCATGCCAGCTTCGGGAGTTGTGCCCCCGTTCGCGCAAGATGCCGCTGCCCAAAAAAGCGGTTATGAAAATCGTCCGCAATCCACTACTTGACGTCCTTCCAGTAAGCCTTTTTCAGCGCATAAGAAACGCCAAAGAGAAGCACCAGGAAGACCAGAACACCAAAACCCACTTGCCTGCGAAAACCCGCCGCAGGCTCCCCTGCCCAGACGAGGAAACCCACCAGATCTTCGACCTGTTTATCGTACTCAGCTTGCGACAATTGTCCGGGAACCGCTATTTCCAGTGCGTGCGTTTCATGATTGAGCACTTGCTGGCCTTGCAACTCCCAAAGCGCATGCGGCATGGCAACACTAGGGAAGAGTGTATTGTTCCACCCGGTCGGACGTTGTTCGTCACGGTAGAATGAACGCAGATAGGTATAAAGCCAGTCCGCCCCGCTGCCATCGTTCGATGAACGCGCCCGGGCAATCAGCGACAGATCCGGGGGCGCTGCGCCAAACCATTGCTTCTGTTCGCCTGGCCGCGCGGCAATCCGCATCGGTTCCCCGATTTTTTCGGCGGTAAACATCAGGTTAT
>CAZZDF010000257.1:0-3233 GCA_964652915.1 uncultured Propionivibrio sp.
CGGCCAGCGCCGCTGCGCGCGGCCAGTTATTGCTGCTGAACATTTCGTCCCAGACGACGCGACCGATCATGATGTTTTCCGCCCCGCCCAACAATGACGGGATGACGAACTCGCCCAGACAGGGAATGAACACCAGCATTGAACCGGCAATGATCCCGGCCTTGGACAACGGCACGGTGACCAGCCAAAAGGCGTTCCACGGGCTGGCGCCCAGATCATGCGCCGCTTCGAGCAGCCGGAAATCCATTTTCGCCAGTGTCGCGTAAAGCGGCAGAATCATGAACGGACAATACACGTAAGTCATGCCGACCAGCATCGAAACGTCGGAATAAAGCATCTGCAACGGTTCCTGGATCAGCCCCAGCGAAAGCAGCGCGTTATTGACCACGCCCTGATCGGCGAGAATGCCCTTCCAGGCATAAACACGCAGCAGGAACGAGGTCCAGAAAGGCAGCATGACCAGCATCAGCAGCGCCGGCTGGATACTCTTCTTGGCGCGGGCAATGAAGTAGGCAAAGGGATAGCCAATGAACAGGCACAGCACCGTCGTCCAGAACGCGTACTTCACCGAAGTCATGTAGGCGATCAGGTAAATCGTCTCGCCCAGCCCGACATTGCCAGCATCGTCGGTGACCTCAAAAATCGACAGGTAGGTCTGATAATTGAGCGAGATGCGCAAAATGCCATCGATCGCTTCAACCAATGGCGCGAAGGGATCAACGCCATTGCCCATGTCCGTCACGCTGATGCGTAGCAGAATCAAAAATGGCACGACAAAAAAGATCAACAGCCAGACATACGGCACGGTAATGACAAAACGCCGTCCGGGCATCAAGGCTGACCATCGCTCACGACTCATGGCCAGCCTCCTTATTGCGTGAGAACGACGGGATCGGCTTCATCCCACCAAAAGAACACCTGATCTTCCCAGGTGATATCAATGTTCTCGAGACGGCTACCGTTCGGCTCGGTCACCACCACATTGCGCCCCTCGGGGGTTTCCACAACAAATGAGCTGTAGCTACCGAAATAGGCGATTTCACGCACCTTGCCGCTAAACAGGTTGACCGTCACATCGGGGCGCGTCTTGGCGATATAGATTTTTTCCGGCCGCACCGCCACGGTGAGCGGCATACCGATCGCCCCACCGATACCGTGGTCGATATGCACCACGCCCTGATCGGTCGTGATTTCGCTGCGCTCGTGCTCATCAACGCTCAAATAGCCGTCGAACAAATTGATATTGCCAATGAAGTCGGCGACAAAACGGTTGCTCGGACACTCGTAGATTTCCTTCGGCGTTCCCACCTGCAGCACCCGGCCATGATCCATCACGGCAATGCGTGAAGCCATGGTCATCGCCTCTTCCTGATCGTGCGTCACCATCACCACCGTCACTCCGACGGACTCGATGATATTGACCAACTCGAACTGCGTACGCTGGCGCAGCTTCTTGTCCAGCGCGCCAAGCGGTTCATCGAGCAGCAACAACTGCGGCTTTTTGGCCAGAGAGCGCGCCAGCGCCACACGCTGCTGCTGGCCGCCGGAGAGCTGGTGCGGCTTGCGCTTGGCATAAGCCGAAAGCTGCACCAGATTGAGCATCTCCTCAACGCGCGTCTTGATCTGCGCCGCCGGCATGCCTTCACGTTTGAGCCCAAAAGCAACGTTGTCCCACACATTGAGATGCGGAAACAGCGCATAGGACTGGAACATCATGTTGATCGGCCGTTCGTACGGCGGCAACGCGGCAATATCGACACCGTCGAGCAAAACGCGTCCGGAAGTCGGCGTTTCAAACCCGGCCAACATACGCAGCAAGGTCGACTTCCCGCAACCGGAACTCCCGAGCAGGGCAAAAATCTCGCCCTTCTGGATTGAAATCGACACCTCGGCAACGGCCAGAACGTCATCAAAACGCTTGACCAGATTTTCGGTCAGCAAAAAACCCGGTTTTTGCGAGTCAGGCGATGTCATTGCGGTAAATTCCTGCGCTAATTCACTTTTATGGAAGAAAAAAGCTGTGTACTACCGTTGCAGGTAATACACAGCCTCTGGCGATACGGGCGCGTAAGCGATCCGGCCTTACTTGCCTTTTTTGAACAAGGTGTAGACGTTGCTCATCGACTCACGCGCCTCGTTGCTGAAGCTCGACGGCGAAACCATCTTTTCCATGTTTTCGGCATCGACGAAGACCGTCTTGTTCTGGGCGATTTCGGGCTTAACCTTTTCCAACGCCGCCTTGTTCGCGGTCGCGTAGGTCAGCTCGTTGGTCAGCGTCGCCGACACCTCCGGACGCAGGAAGTAGTTGATGAAGGCCGCGGCATTCTGCGGGTGCGAGGCATCCTTCGGAATCGCCAGCGAATCGAAGAAGATCAAGCCACCGGTTTTCGGCAACAACACTTCAAGATCGCTGGAACCGGTGTTTTCAATGGCGCGGCTACGGGCGATGTTCATATCACCGGCCCAACCGAGCGCAACGCAGGCCTTGCCACCGGCCAAATCGTCGATCATGGTGCTGGTGAACATGCGGATATGCGGGCGCACCTTGGCCAGCATTTCACCAGCAGCCTTGTGATCGGCCGGATCGTTGGAATAGGCGTTCTTGCCAAGATAATGCATGGCCGGCGGAATCACTTCAGTCGGCGAATCGAGGAAGGCAATCCCGCAGGATTTGAGCTTGGCCGTATAGGTCGGATTGAACACCAGATCCCAGGCGTTTTCGGGCATCGGCGTCGAACCAAGCGCCTTGGCTACCTTGGCCTTGTTGATGCCGATCGTGGTATAGCTCCAGGCCCATGGCACCAAGTAATCATTACCGGCATCGACCGAAGCCAGCTTACCCATGATCGCCGGATCGAGGTTGCCAAGATTCGGGATCTTCGACTTATCCAGCTTCATCAGCAGGCCGCCGTCGATCTGCGACTTGGCAAATACCGCGCCGGGAACGACGATATCGAAGCCGGTGTTGCCGGCGACCAGCTTGGCGTGCAGCCCCTCGTTGTTCTCGAAGGTCTGGTAATTGACCTTGATGCCCGTTTCCTTCTCGAAATTGGCCACCATGTCGGCCGGAATGTAATCCGCCCAGTTGTAGATATTCAGAACCTTCTCTTCCGTATTCGCTGCGGCTGGCTCTGCGGCCGCAGGCGCAGCTGCCGGAGCGGCAGCGTCAGGCGCTGCTGTTTTTTCCGCCGGTTGTTTTTCCCCACAAGCCGTAAGCGCGAGGACGGACAGAG